>NZ_JAOCDJ010000014.1:0-53531 GCF_029840885.1 Empedobacter sp. GD03861 | reverse complement strand
TATGCCTGCGACCACTAAATTTTAAGCAATTTGAATGAAAGGCTGAACTACTCTTGTAGCACCATTTAGGCGATGTGGGTGCTATGTAATGTAATGAAGTAGCATCCGACAATAGCCGACACAACTATAAATTATAGTTTATTTTTTTTCTGACCATTGATAAGGGTGGTGGGGAGTTGTGGAAATAAAACGGCTTTTCTTAAATGCAGAAACGTTTAAATTAGCTTACGCCAATTTTAGTACTGGCATAAGCGAACCCTTCGGCAGGCTCAGGACAAGCTTTGATGGTAGTTGGAGTGTAGCGTTTTTTTGCTTGTGAAATGAGGAGGCTTGCTCTTTGCTTAGTAAGGAACGAAACTAAGCAATGTGCAATAAAGCCGACGAATGAACATTGCAAAAAATATGACAGTATAAAATGGCGGCAGTACCATAGATTAGAATGGAGAAACCTTCAATTTAGTCGTAACTTAAAAGCCGATTTCTTGGGATAAGAAGGTGTAATTTTATATCTTGCGAATTCATTCAACATTATTATGTATGTCTAATTTGATTAATTTAAAGGTATTTAAAGAGTTTGTAAAATCGAGTAATTTTGGAGGATTCCTCCTTTTTTTATGTGTTATTATAGCCTTAGTAATAGCTAATTCTCCTTTTAGTGATACGCTTAAGAATTTGCTAACCTATGAATTTGGTATAGAAAATAATTGGATTCATTTAAAATATAGCACAAGTATGTGGATTAATGATGGGTTAATGGCTATATTTTTCTTACTTGTAGGCTTGGAAATCAAACGTGAAATAGTAGAAGGAGAATTATCATCCCCTAAAAAAGCTGTTTTACCAATTTTGGCAGCAGTTGGTGGAGCTATTGTACCTGCGCTGATATATGTATTGTTTAATAAAGGTCTAGATACCGCAAGTGGATGGGGAATTCCTATGGCAACAGATATTGCTTTTGCATTAGCTGTAATATCATTATTAGATAAGCGTATACCATTTAGTTTAAAGATATTTTTAGCTGCTTTAGCAATTGTAGATGATTTAATTGCGATTCTAGTCATTGCATTATTTTATTCTTCAGGTATAGATGTGCATTATTTATTATACGCGGGTGTAGGTTTGGCTATTTTAGTTGTAATGAATAGACTTAATGTTAAAAATTCATATCTTTATCTTATTCCAGGTTTATTTATTTGGTATTTTGTACATCATTCTGGAATACATGCTACTATAGCGGGTGTATTAGTAGCTATGACTTTACCGACAAATGATACAGATGAAGAATCACCGCTAGAACGATTAGAGCATGCTTTAGTAAAGCCTGTCAATTTCCTAATCATACCTATTTTTGCTTTTGCAAATACTAATATAACTATTGTAAATGAAATGCTAGAAGGATTAACTGCTCCATTAGGATTGGGTATTGGAATGGGCTTAATACTTGGTAAACCACTAGGAATTGTAATGAGTACTTTTCTCTGCTACAAATTTGGAATAGGTCAGTTACCTGAAGGAAGTAATTTTAAACATATAATAGGTTTAGGTTTATTAGCTGGTATTGGATTTACTATGTCTATATTTATTTCAAACTTATCTTTTACGGATACAGTTTTAATTGAAGAAGCAAAATTGTCAGTCTTGTTAGCATCAATAATTTCTGGAATATTAGGTTACATAATTTTGAGAAAAAGTAATAAATAAAATTAACGATGCTTACACGCTTTTTTTGTTCTAGAATTTTTAATCTGCTAACTAAATGGAGTTTTATTGTTGCAATTGTAACCATCATTGCTATGTTAGGATTTGGTTTTCCTAAACATTATAATCCATATGTTAATTTATTTTTTGCTACTATTTTATTTTTGGGAATTATTAAAACAGTTGTTAAATACTTTTATATCAAAGATAAAATCATAGCAAGAGTTTTAATTTTCGATCTATTAAGTGTTTTATTTATTACGTATTGTATATATATACAATTTACCGAATACTCTATACATTTTGTTAGTAAGTATATCTTATTTGCAATAATCTTAAAATTATTACGCGAATTTGCTACACCAAATTTTACATTTAAAAGAAGTTACATAACACCACCCCAACTTTTTATAATAAGTTTTATTGGATTAATAATATTAGGAGCTTGTTTGTTATTATTGCCTAAAGCAACTAAAACCTCAATAACTTTTTTGGATGCATTATTTACCTCAACTAGTGCTGTATGTGTTACAGGTTTAAGTGTTATGGATGTTTCTCAGGTTTTTACTACATTTGGTCAATTTATTTTATTACTACTCATTCAATTAGGTGGTTTAGGGATTTTAACATTTGCAGCTTATATCGCATATTTTTTTAAGGGAAATAGTTCTTTTGAATATCAAATTACTTTAGGAAATATTTCAAATAATGATGCCTTTAGCGAGGTGTTTTCTTTTATTAAACGTATAATTTATCTAACATTCAGTATAGAATTGATAGGTGCGGTTTGTATATATTTATCTTTAGATCAATTAGAGATTAGCTTTTTAGACAAGGCTTTTCATTCTTTATTTCATTCTATATCGGCGTTTTGTAATGCTGGTTTTTCTACTTTACCAAATGGATTGATGCATGAAGTAACTATTTATAATTATCCATTGCAAATAGTTGTAATATTACTTATATTTTTAGGAGGAATAGGGTTTCCTATTTTAGTAAATATACTTCGCTATTTTTCTTATTTTATTACCAAAACTATAGCAAGTATATTTCATAATCGTAAAGAACAAAAAAGTTGGGTATTTTCATTAAGTTCAAAAGTAAATTTAATGACTTCATTGATTATTCTTTTCATTTCTACGATTATTATATATTTTGAAGAATTTTATTATACGCTTAATAATCATACAGGAATAGGCAAATTTGTATCTGCTACATTCATTAGTATGACCACACGAACTGCTGGGTTTAATACGATAGATTTTTCGCAATTGCAATTCTCTACAATTATCATGATATTACTCTTGATGTGGATTGGTGCCTCACCTACCTCTACAGGTGGTGGGATAAAAACAAGTACCTTTGCCATTGCTATTTTAAATTTTATTAATATCGCAAGGGGGAAACAAAACATTGAAATATATAACCGAAAAATCAGTGATTCTATAGTGCAAAAGGCATTTGCAACAATAACATTGTCTTTTCTAGTTATAGGAATTGGAGTATTTTTAATTTCAAAGTTTGATCATCAATTACCATTAATAGACATAGCATTCGAAGTATTTTCTGCCTATTCAACAGTTGGATTATCATTAAATACTACTCCATTATTGAGCGATCCTAGTAAGATAGTATTAATTATAATTATGTTTATAGGACGAGTTTCTATGATCACCATTTTAACAGCATTTTTTAAGAAAACCATATCTTCTCGTTATTCATATCCTACGGGGGATATTTTAATATAAAATACATGAAATTAATTATCATTGGATTAGGGAATTTCGGAGCATCATTAGGTACTAAAATGACAGCTTTGGGGCATGAGGTGATTGGAGTTGATACCAATATGGAACGTGTAGAATCGTATAAAGATAAATTGTCACATACTATTTGTTTGGATGCAACCGATGAAGTTGCACTTAATAAATTACCCTTGAATAACACTGATATGGTGTTAATTACTATAGGTGAAAATGAAGGCTCTAATATTATGGCGACAGCTAATTTTAAAAATAGAAAAGTTAATCGTTTAATAAGTCGATCAATAAATAATGTCCACGAAAATGTATTACATGCCATAGGTGTAGATCAAATTATAAGACCTGAAGAGGAATCTGCCGAACGTTGGACTAAAAAACTAAATACAAAAGGAATTATAGATTCTTTTGAACTTAATAAGGAATATAGTATCATAGAAGTTATAGTACCCAAAGAACTTGTAGGATTAAGTTTTGATGAGATTCAATTTAAAAAGAAATACAATATATTGGTAATGACTGTTATTAAAAATAAACAAGAAACAAGTTTTTTAGGTCAATTTAAAATAGTACCACAGGTACAAGGATTTCCATCGTCAACAACAGTACTTGAACGTGATGATGTTTTAGTAATTTATGGATCAAATAATGATATTTATAAATTTATGCGAAAATATTACTAATCAGAAAATAGAATTGATAAATAATTTTAATACTTATGTGAAACACAATGAACAAGATCTATCAATTATTTAATCTACAAAGTGGAGAAGAAGATAAGAATAAAGTTAAAGAAGACGTACAAAGCAATATATCATTTAAAGGAGCTAATCTATGGATTTTAGCTTGTGCGATATTAATTGCATCTATAGGATTAAATGTAAATTCCACAGCAGTCATTATAGGAGCTATGTTAATATCACCATTAATGGGTCCAATAGTCGGTTCTGGTTTTGCATTAGCTACGTATGATTTTTCTTTACTTAAGCGATCAGCCAAAAACTTATTTATTGCTACAATAGCTGGACTTATCGTATCCTGTATATATTTTTATCTAAGTCCATTTAAAGATGTACAATCCGAATTACTTGCCAGAACATCACCCACTATATATGATGTGCTTATCGCATTTTTTGGTGGAATCGTTGGTGCAGTATCCATAACACGTGTAGAAAAAGGGAATCCTATACCAGGTGTAGCTATTGCTACTGCTTTGATGCCACCATTATGTACAGCTGGATTTGGATTGGCTACACTAAATTTTAAATTTTTAGTTGGAGCTTTATATTTGTATAGTATCAATTGTTTTTTCATTGCGTTGTCTACGTTTATTGTTTTAAAATATTTAAAATATAAACCAGTACAAACTCAAAATCCTTCATTGGATAAAAAAGTTAGAATAAGCATTTCAGTAGTCATGAGCTTACTGATTATACCAAGTTTTTACTTAGCGTATAACTTGCTTCAAGAAAAGAAATTTACGCAGAATGTAGAAACGTTTATTCAAAATGAATTTTTAAATAATGGGCATACCGTAATTTATAAAAATGTCAATTTCAGAAGTAAGCCTAAAAAAATAGAACTTGCTTTCTTGTCTCAACAATTAGATAGCTTAGAAATAGCACGATATAATACCAAATTGGAAGATTATGGTATTAATAATACAACGTTTACTGTTCGACAAAATAACGCAGATTTAAAACAAGAAATTTTAAGTGAACTCAATAAAAACCAAAGTGATATAACAGAAAAGGATTTGAAAATACAGCAACTTAACGAATTGCTAAAAGCTAAAACATTTGGAGATAGCATACTGGAGAAAGAAATAAAAATTTTATTTCCAGATATTAGTCAAATTTACTTTGGTACACTCAATCAATATTCAGATAGTATATCAAATAATAAAATAATTCTTTACCAATCAGAAAAGTTAATTGATGAAAATAAATTGCAACAATGGATAGAAACAAAGTATGCAACTAAAAATATAATCATTCAGAAAATGTAATACTATTTATTTAATTATTTGAGAAAAGACATACATCATTTCGGTTGCTATTTCGATACTTCGTTGTTGGTAAACTTCTGTTTGATTGGTAGTACCATCCGATATTTTAGGATCTTCGTAAGTTATTGGGATTCGCTTTTCTGCACCTGCAATGAAAGGACAACCATCATCTGCTTGGGAGCAAGTAAGAATAGCTACAAAGTTTGAAATTGGATTGTATGCATCATCATACTTCTTAGAAAATCCTATAATTGGTAAACAATTTTCATCAAATTTTATGGCATAAATAGGATTATTACTATCTGCAATTTTAAAGATTTGAAAGCCTTGAATGCTTAGTGTTTCAGCTACTTTTGGAAACAATGCTGTTTCTTGTGTACCACCTGAATAACAATTGATATTTGGGATATTATAATAAGCAGCAGCAAATTGTGCCCATATCTGTGCTAAATGACTTCTGCGTGAATTGTGCGAGCAAATGAAATTGAGATTTATTGTCTGCTTATCATTGACTTTCTCTTGAATGTAAAAAACTAAAGGTTGTAAAACTACTTTTCTGTCTTCACAAATTTCTTGATTCAGAACATCATTCTGAATAGTGTTAAATAATTGTTTTTGCATTAGTTTAAAATTGAATAATTAAGTAGCCTAGTATGGAACCCA
Organism: Empedobacter sp. GD03861; assembly: GCF_029840885.1. Classification (NCBI taxonomy): domain Bacteria; kingdom Pseudomonadati; phylum Bacteroidota; class Flavobacteriia; order Flavobacteriales; family Weeksellaceae; genus Empedobacter; species Empedobacter sp. GD03861. The sequence goes on along the minus strand of NZ_JAOCDJ010000014.1, from coordinate 47,402 downwards.
ATAATACAATGAAAGCACTATTGATTTTTTTGAATTGAAAAACTATTACAGCACTAATCAACGCAATAACAATAGTTCTCCAATCGGTAATAGTTTCTTTCCCCATAACTATACATACTGATAGGATAATTGCTACAGACGCTACATTGACCCCATTTAAAAAAGTACTAAATGAATCATTGTTTCTTATAAACTTCATTAAAGGATGTATCAATGCAACCAAAATAAATGAGGGTAGAAAAATGGCTAAAGTAGATACAATAGCACCCGAAAGTCCGTTGATTTGATATCCAATAAAAGTTACAGATGAAAAAACAGGTCCTGGAGTAAATTGTCCAACCGCAATTGCGTCCATCAGTTGTATTCGCGTGAGTAATCCTTTATCTACCAACTCGGTATCTAAGAAAGCAAACAAAACGTAGCCACTTCCGTATAAAATTGATCCTATTTTTAAAAATGTCCAAAATAAGGATTGGTTTATCGTCGACAGAAACGATCCATTAAATAAAGGAAATAAAGCTAAAGGAACAAAGCTTTTCATGGAGTGAAGTTGGCGAAATTTTTTTTCTAAAAGCATAAAAAAGCCAGCTCCAACTAATAAAAAAATTTCATTGATACCTAAAAGTGATAAGACTAATACAGCAATTGCTAAAACACCTAGGTAAACATTCTTTATCGCTTTTAAAAACAATGGATAAACGGCACCAATTATAATTGCAATAATGGCAGGTTTTATTCCATATAAAAAAGGTGAAACCTCTGGGATTTGTCCGTACTTCTGATAGAAATAGGCGAAAATTCCGGTAATCAAAACTGCTGGAAATATGAAACATAGACCGGCAACTAATAGACCTTTCCATCCACCTTTATCATAACCGATATGAATTGCCATTTCAGTGCTATTAGGCCCAGGAATGAGGTTGGTAGCACCTAATAAATCTAAAAAATGCTGATCACTCATCCATTGCCGTTTCACGACCACTTCTCTTTGCATCATAGCAATATGAGCTGCAGGGCCACCAAATCCAATTACACCGAGTTTAAAAAATAATTTCGCAATTTCCTTAATTTGTATCTTTTGATCCATATTGATTTTTATAGACAAAAATATAATATTAGCAACATACAGAATTAGGTGTGCAACAAGAAGATTTTTCTTCTTTTACTCTAAATTTATTTTCAGTTGCAACGGGAATACCGCAAGCATCTTCGGCTAAACAAGCTGTTTTTTTATTTTTTAAAATGAAATGTTTTCCATTAAATTCAAGATCGTATTTACCAATTGTAGTCGACTGATATTCTACTTCGATTTCGGCATCTTCAATTCCTAATTTATTTTCGGATAAGCGAATAATGTTTAATAATTTACCTGGTTTTAAACGATGTTCGTAATCATCAGCATTCCATAGTTGAAAGTTTACTACTTTTTCATTTCTAATAACTCCACCACAATCAATAAATTTCTTTGTGATTTCTCCCACTTCTGTAACGTGGAAATGCTCTGGCACGAAAGTAGCATCCTCTAATTGAAATTCAACATTTTCTAATGTTGGTAAGATTTCTTTGATTTCTGAAAGTTTCATATTCTTATATTATTTATTAATCGTAATATTACGATGGTTTATTTCAAAAAAAACGCCTTAACAGCATTTCTCTATTTTGACATTTTGATTGAAAAAGTTAGAAAATTCATTTTGAATTGCAGCCCAAACCTTTTCATCAATACAATAACAAACCGATTTTCCTTCGATGGAACCTTGAATAATTCCGATACTTTTTAATTCTTTTAAATGTTGAGAAATGGTGGCTTGTGCCAAACCTAATTCATCCACCAAATCCGTACAGATACACGCATTCTGTTTGATAATATGCTGAATAATAGCCACACGAGCAGGATGTCCTAATACCTTGAATAAAGTAGCTAGTTTATTTTGTTCGTCTGTAAATATTTCCGATTTAGTTATTCCCATTATTGATTTATTATCATTGCAATATTACGATATAATATTTGATGAAACAATAGTATATAATTAAGAATTACTACTTATATCCATAGATTAGAATGGACAAAACTTCAATTTATCCGAAACCTAAAAGCCGTTTTATTGTAGACATAAAAAAAGCTCGGCTATAAAAACCGAGCTGAATATTTTTTTATAGTGCACCAAATGAGCTTGTCGAGTGAGGCACTTTGTAGTGCAAATATACAAATAATTTGATAAGTAGTATATTTTAATCTAAATATTTTATTCTATCCTTAATCACTGATGCTAATACAGTATCTTTCTTTCTAGTTTCAAAAAAGTCTTTAATTTCATCTTGGAAATCTTGATAGCGATTCACTGAAATATTTTCAATAAAAAAACCTATTATTTTTATCGATGTATCTAAAGAATTTCTATCGCCTTTATTAAAGTTTATTTGAGGTATTGTACTAACACTTTTAGGCAATGAATAATCAAATAATACACCACTATGCGCACAAATATTACGAATTAATCTAACTGAATTTAAAAGCAAATTGAACTTATTTAAATGCTTAATATTATATTTATCACAAACTCTCTGTCTGACTTCCTCATCTTTAATATTATTAAAAATCGTTATTATCGAACCAAAAGTTAAATACTCAAATACTTTCCAGCAAGGTGCATAATCTCCACTTGTAGGTTTTTCGTGATGTTTTTTTAAAGCTAAATTTTCTGTTTTGAATTTTTCAGTATAAATCTTCTCTTTAAAATCCTTTACATATTCTTCACTCATTATATTTTCATCTACGTACCAATATGGATTATCTTTATATTTCATTGATACATAGTAAATCAACTTTGTTCTAAAATTAATTTCAATACGATTAATGTATTTTAATAGTAAATATTTTAAGTCAATATCTAGATAATATAGATTGACAATATCTGAAATTTTAATATTTTGATCGAATTCATTTTTGTTTTTATCATAATAGTAATAACAATAAAATCCTAATCTATAATATCCTATATCCAATAGTATTTCTTTAAGCTTACTTTCTTCGTAACAGCTTATATTTAACTTTCTATCTTTAAATTTTTGTATTTGGTCATTAATACTATTGACAATATTTCCCATTATTTTTCACAATCATTTAGTTGGAGATTAAATCTATAAATATACAAGATATTATTTCTTTGTCAGTAAATTACATTTACAAAAACCACAGGTTGTTTTTTCCGAAGTCGGGAAGTTTATCTCCTTCGAAGTGTGGGAATATTTGTGCTACCATTTCTGGGTATTTGATGGTTACAGGTAAGTTTTGTTGCTTCACTGATTTCCAATACATTCTGCTGAATTGATAGACTTGGTCTATTAATTCTTTTACGTTGTTTACATTTTCTAAATAATCTTTATCTGTACAGTATAATGCTAATTTTACTGGAAATGGATATGCTATTGGTTTGCCTTCTACTGAATATCTTGTGTTGTTATACAAAAGGTATTTGAGTTTGCTAATTTGCAATATAGTTCCACTCATTGGCATTAATTCTGAAGAATTGGTATCAAATGCTACATAATCTGATGATTCTGTTTTGTTGATGGAAATGATAATGATTGGAATATTTAAGTTTAACCGTTTTAATGTTTGTTGTATAGGGTCTATTTCATCCTTTCCTATTGGTTTGTAATAATGTATAATTAATCGTTCGGCTTGGTTGTTATTATCTATAACAAATTTTAGCACCTGCTTTCCTATTGCTCCTGCTATTAAATCTATTTCGTTGTTTCTGAAACAATCAAATCCTTTGAATTCTCCTTTGTTATTAAAACAGAATGCACTGCCTACATAACGTGTGTTGAATTGAGCCGATTTAAAAGCTCCTACACCAATGATTAATTCTTGCTTTAGCTCTCTATCCAAACGCCAAGGAATACCGTCTATTTTGGCTAATAAAGCAGGTGTAATATTCTCTAAGAATGCTCCGAAATAATTGTTTTTGATGCTTTCTTTATATATCACTTGTGAGGAAATATCTTGCTTTAATAATTCCTCTTTGATTTGGTAATACAACTGTACATCTTGCTCAGATTCTTTATGAACAGGACTTACATAGATGGCTACATAACGTGTATTGGGTTCTTTTCTGAAATGTATTAAATGCTGTTTTAATTCTACTAAAGCTGTATTAATATTGGTGTATGCCAAGCTGGTATCTTTATCCATATGGAATGGTTGACAAATATGTGTGGCCAATGGTGGAAAAAAGCCTTTAAAACCTTTAGTAAAATATTCATAAAGTGGCACTACATATTCTTGTCTATCAGGCTGATGATAGATAAAGAAGAATTTAACGTGTTGATGTGGGCTTGGTTGATAAGGACCAAACTTTTTGATGCCAACTTTTGGATCTATTCCTTTGTCTTTGCCAAACCTTAAATTATTGGAATGGTAATGCGTAGCATATACCTTTTGGGTTGGTATTGGGTAAAAGTTGTCTGATGGTTTTAGAAAACTTAATGTACTGTTGCTTAAATATTTCTTTTTAAAATCATTAATTAACTGATAATAAGTTTTGTATCTGTTGGCTGATTTGTCCACCGTATGTGCTATTCCTAAAGCGTTTTTTAATCCGATGTTTAATACTGGATATACTTCATTCAAATATAATTTAGCTTCATCGTGTAGCTTATCAAAACTTAAAATCTCGTTTCTGAATATTACTTTTTTGAAGTGATGGGTTGGAATATTAAATGTGTTGATGGATTGTGTAACCACCTTAGATATGCCATCATACGCTATTAATAACGCTAGGCTATTGATGAGGTATGAATATTCTATTTTTAACGTGTATTTATCGTAAGTGGTGTACTCTGTTTTAGATAGTGAGGTGTTTTTAATCCAAACTTCGATGTCTTTTACAAAGTTTAGTTTTACCGCATCTACTAATGGCGAAATATAACGCAATAGCTGTTGCGTATAAAAGTGTTTGGCAAATTTGGTTGATTTGGATAAATCTATGGTTGTGGTGAATGCTGCATCTTGCCCGATTTCAAAGGAAGTATAGTAAAATTTATCTTTTATTTCTTCTTTATGATTATCCCATAATTCGCAAGGTAATTCGCTTCTGTGTAATGGATATGAACCTTCGAACTTCTCTGTATAAAAGCTACATTGTAAAGTAGCGTTATTGATCTCTAATGGTATTAGGTTTATCGTTAGTTGCTGCATATTTCATCGTGATTAATTAGAGCTTTCTGCTAAAAGAAGCATTAGACTAACTTACAATATTTTAGGGAAAAATAAAAGGAGCAAATTTTGCTCCTTTTATTTTTATAACTCTACTTCTAAATTTTCATAAATACTTTGCTTTACAAAATGTGCGATAGTTGCATTGTATAGCGGTAAACCAACTAAACGATAGTCTTTGTTTTCTACTTTTAGAACATCTTCTTTACCGTATTTATTGGTAATTTCTGTTAGGAATTGTTCTTTCCAAGCTTCTTTACTATTATCAAATTTACCTGTAGCATCTTTGAATTGAGAACCTTTAGGTTCGATAAATACTTGATAATATCTATCTGCTTCTTTCTCTTTTAAAAACAATAGAAAATCTGGTTCGAAACCTTTACCATCTTTGAAGTCGTATATTTTATATACTTGTTCATTTCTTAATAGGTATATATTTTCGTATTTTTCTTTGAAATTCTCTATTGTATCAATTAGGAACTGAACCAATGATTGTTCTTCGGACGTACCGTGAAAATGATTTAATGCGTACCAATCTTTTGTTATTAAATCGCTCTCTAATTTTGTATTAGAAGCATCTTCTACAACTGCCACTGGTTTTGGACTTTCAAAATAATATTTAAAAGGCTTTGCTTCAAAGTCACTTCCTATGTGTGGGTGTATTTCTTTTTTCCATTCTGCAATGAATTGTTCAAAGAAGCGTGTAAATGCCTTTAATAATATTTTAGGTTCTACTTGCGACAGATCTTCATATTGTTTCGGTAAATACAACGTCACATATAAATTTCCAAAGAAGGTATCTAACCATAAATCATCAATAGATTTGATTTGTAATTCTACTTTTAATTTTTCAAATCTGAATAATGAATTTTCTTTTTTGGCAATTTCGTTATATGCTTTTAATATAATGTGTCTTTGTTCTCCTAAAATAAAATCAGATAATTTTTTCTTTATAACTTTTTTATCTTCATTTCCTTGACTATGGCGAACTTCATCTTTTTTCCCATCTTCTAAAATTACCTTTTCAGCTTTATAGTCATAAGATGGAATAGTATATTCAAATTTGAAATTTTGAATAATATCTTCTAATGTTGTTTTACGACGATTAGGATTTTCTAATTTATCGTTAGCAAATATTTTTAGTTGATGATAGAATGAGTCTTTGTCATTTTTAATATGTTCTTTAATATCAAAATGTTTAATCACTTTCTTATCATCTGAAAACAACTTTTGATTTTTTAACTCTAACTTTAGCTCATCAATGTATCTTTCATCTTTATCAGAATGAAAATAAAATTCTTCTAATACACGTAATGGGTGATCTAATTGCTTATCGAATTTTCGTTTGTTTGGTTCGTCATCTCCAAATTTAAAAGGATTATAACGTACACCACGACCTATCAACTGAACTTCTGAAACTGTACTTGTACCTGCTTTACGTTTTCCTGTTTTGGTATCTTTACCTGCATCACGACCTTCGTACATACGTACAATGTCATATAGATTTAATACATCCCAACCTTGTGTTAAACGCTTACACGTAAATATAGCTGTAATAGGGTTATTTTTATCTTCTAAGCTATTAAGTAATCTATCTTGATTATACGTTGTTTTTTCTTCCCCTTTACGACCTGTAGCATTTTTCTCTTTCGAATGGGTAACAATGCAATTATTTTCTTTGAATGTAGATTTGATATACGAAATAATGTGTTGATAATCTCCATTAAATTTATCATTTACAATTCGTACAATATCAACGATTCTACTTTGACCTATTTCATAGATTTTTTGAGCTTGTTCAACATTAATAGATTCTAAGAATTTAAAATCTGCGGTTGTCAAGCTATCTATAACCTCTCTGAAATAGGTGTAATCTTCTTGTACATTGCCTTCAAGCTTTTCATCAGAATATTTACTTCTGAAAAGAATTACAGGTTTGAAATTTTGAATATGGTGTATTCTTGCTATATAATGACGATACCAATTGAATAGCAATGCTTGTAGAATACGTTGTTTTTTATCGAAATTAGATGATACTAAATTGATTTCTTTGGTATAACCAGCTTTTAGGAATTCGGGTAAATCGAACTTAATGATGATTTTATCTTTGTACTTATCTGCTACGTTGGTATCTTTTGGGATAGTTGCCGTAAATTCTAACAATACATTATTATTGACATACGTTTTGATGCCTTCTTTCTGTAATAATTTCCCAGTTACTGTATTTTCCCAACTACGCTCTACATCTTCTGCCTTTGCACCATCTTTTAATTCTTTAAATTCTACCAAATCTAATTGCTTTTTCTTTTTGGTATCCGCATTAAAGCTATGTGCTTCGTCTGCTAAAAGAATTAAATCCCGTTTTTGTAGATCATCCAAAAACATATCGTTTTCTTTCACTACGTACATCGCATTATGCAATTTGTGTATGGATGTAAAAATAATTTCGATATGATCTATAGTAGGATTATCTAACGTAGTGCCATCTATATAAGGCGAAAAATTATCTACTTTACGCACCTCAACCGTTTTATCATCAATGACGATAGGGTTTGTATATAAGTATTTGTGATGGTTAGCGTCTGTTAAGTTATCTTCTGTTTTACCTACAATATTATTTTGGTCTACAAAGAATATAAAATTACGATAACCTTGTTTGTAATAGTATAATATGGTAGAAGCTAGTACAAGCGTTTTACCTGTACCTGTAGCCATATTGAACATATAATGCGATGCTGTACCCGGATTTTCTACTTGCTTAATCGCTTCTGCTAATAGAAAATTTTGCATAGCATCTTCCTGCCATTTGAATAATGGAAAGCGTAAATTATCGGTAATATAACTAGGAATAAGCTGTTTTGTTATCCCTAAATCGTAGGCTTTATCTCTTAGTGTTTCAAAAAGATATTTATCTTGAAATAAAGTCATTAATTTTTCTTTTTAGTTTGAATGGATTTTACCATTTTGTCAAAATCAGATTCAATCTTTTGTGTTTTATTAAATACGTCGTACTCTGCGAAAGCTTTGTTTTCGGCTTGTTTTTGACTGCGTGTGCCTTTACCGTCTAATATTCTGTACTCGTTAAACTCTAAAAACTTATTGACACTTTCTGCCAGTGCTTCCATCGTGAATGTAGTACGACGCTCTACCAATCCTTCTATATAATCGAAGTAAGAAGAAACCGTACGTTCGAGCTGTTTGATTTCATCTTCGTTAAGATAGTTTTTCGCTACATTGGTATCTGACTTGATAATGCGACCATCAGGACTATTTTTCCACGTTTTTAATCCCATATTGGGTTTTGTGCTGTCTGCATTGAGATATATAATTTCAGCTGCAGTATGACCTGTGATGGCGTAATGAAATTTGTTTTGCACCATTGCGTAAAAATTCTTCGTTATCTCTGAATTCTTATCATAGTCGATACTACATTCTTGAAATATATCGGTAATTTGTTGGTATATGCGACGTTCGTTGGCACGTATGGAACGTATACGCTCCAATAACTCTTTGAAATAGTCTTTTCCAAAAAGTTTTTTACCTTCTTTTAGTCTATCATCATCTAATACAAAACCTTTGATGATAAATTCCTTCAAGGTATTGGTCGCCCATATACGGAATTGAGTTGCTTTGGTAGAATTAACTCGATAACCAACAGAAATTATTGCATCTAAATTATAATATTCTAAATTACGATTGACTTCTCGATCGCCTTCTACTTGAACTGTTCGGAATTTCCGAACAGTTGCTTCTTTCGCCAATTCACCACTTTCGAATATATTCTTAAGATGCTCGCTAATAGTTGATTTAGATACCCCAAACAATTCTGCAATACGTTGTTGCGTTAACCACACCGTATCGTTTAGAACAAAAATTTCTACCTTTACCTTGCCCGATGGGTCGGTATACAATATAAATTCTGATAATTCATCTGAAGGTAATATGGGTATATGATCACTCATAGGGTTTTAGTTTTTGATTTGATAAAAATCTTTGGTCAAACGAATGGCATCTTCTGAAAGTTTGTAGCGTGCATCTTCTACTTCTGAAAGATTGACATACAACTGATTGTTATCTAACATACGTTTGAATAACTCTTTTTGACGAGCTAAGCTAAGATTGATAAACGCTTCTTCTTTGATTATATTTTCTTTGAAATCTTTGATACGCACATTATAATCTAAGAAATAGCGTGTGTTTAATTCCTCAAAAAGTTGTAGTAAATCTTCTAAACTATTACAAGCGGCTATACGTTCTTTGGCTGTTTCGTTGTTCTTTGCTAATTCTGCGTAAACGAATGAACCAAATTTCTTTGAATTTATCGAATAAATTAATCTTTGATTAGTGATATTTTCAACATAATCTAACTGTTCAATCAATATAAATTGTCTATTTGTTTTAAGATGATAATTTAGTTCATTTATTGCGTGACCTGTAGTTCCACTACCAACAAAAAAATCCAAGATTATATCATTATCATTACTACCGATTTTAAATATATCTATTAACAAATCGATAGGTTTCGGATTTTTAAAAACTTTATCTTTAAAAATTTTTTTTACTTGAGCTGTACCGTTACCACTTGAATATTCAGCTTTGTACATTAAAGATTTAGGCTTTTTAGAAGGTAAATCCCCTAAGTCTGGTCTTTGCTTTTTGTAAAGAGTGTAACCGTTTTTAGTCTTATTAATGATTACATCTGTTGATAGCTTAATTGTATTTTTTTCAGAAAATCCCCACCTCCATCTTCCAAAATCTAAATCAGACATTGGTAAAACTACATCATAACCCTCAGATTTATATTTTGAAATTAAATTATTCAAATAAATATCATCAAAACTATCTGTTTCTTTATTATACAGTTTGGAGTGTTCTTCTTTAGAAATAGAGTATAATGAATTGTTTTTAATAAGAATAGGGTAAAACATATCTTTACGATCTTCTCTTTTATCTTCATCTCCAGTTGCTCTCAAAGGTGCACCCTTCTTATAATAACCAATATCATCAATATCCCATTTTTCTAATTCTTCCTCATCTATATCAAAATCATTAATCTTTGCTGAGGTTTTATTTTTAGCATAAACTAGAGTATATTCGTGAGTACCTGCAAATCCAAATTCATCATTATTCCCTTTTAAATTCATAATTGTCGGTAGATTTGCAATAAAATTTTCTCGTAAGTAAATAGAATCAACTAAAACTTTTAAATAGGCTTGTTCCTTATCATCACAACTAATGAACAATAAACCATCTTCATTTAATAAATTATATGAAATTTTAAGTCTGTTATACATAAATGTTAGCCACGCTGAATGACTAAATTTGTCGTTATATGTAAAACTGTCTTTTTCAGTATTATAAGGCGGATCGATATAGATGAGTTTTACTTTCCCTTTAAACTCTTTTTCTAAGGAATGTAAAGCTAATAAGTTGTTGCCTTTAATAATCAAATTATCGGTAATGGTATCTTCTGGTAAACCACGTTGTCTATTCAATTCTGCATCTCTAGTGAATGATGTAGGAATAGTTTCGCCATTCGCATCATAGCGTACTACTTTCTGAAAAGCTTTAGGCTCTAACAAACGGTCTATCTCGTCTTTTGCAATAATGTTATTATAGAAAATCTCTTTACGCTTTGCTGTTTTTTCTACATAGTCGTTAGTATCAGCATCAAATTCAAAATAGATATCATTTCCTTCTTCTGTACTTTGTCCACCTTCTAATACGCAATCTTTGTACGGAAAATCTAATACATAATCTGTACTGTCCGTTAGAAACTTGCCGCCAGAAGCCAATCCTATACGATTGGCATATTGGGTGTAAGAACCATCTAAAACTTTGCTATCTAAGTAAAAAATAAAATCGTTTTGCTTGAATACGTAAACGTCTTTTACTTTAATGAAAAACTTTTCTCTAACCTTGTCATCAGTGATTAAAAGTTCTATTAACTGACTGTCTAGGTTGTTTACTAAATCTCTTAGTACATTTATTTGTATATCGTTTTCTTCATCTACTAAGCGATTATCTGCTTTAAGTAATTGCGTTATATGTTGGTTGAAATTGAATTCTTGCATTCTATTTTATCTATTTATTTTAGATTATACGACAAATCTTTGATTGCTCAAATATATTAATTTAAGGACGATTAACCTAGAGTTTTTCATACCATCCTGTTTTAGGTTTAGACAATAATTCGGGTACAGAATTACTAAGGAAATTATCTACTGAACGTTCTGATAGATTGTACTTTGCACCTAATTCTATTGCTTCTTTACGTTGGAATGATTGTGGTAAAGCCTCGTAAAAAGCTTTTTTGTTATTGCCCATTTTGTAGGTAATAGGCTCTTTGTTTTCTTCCAGATTATTGAACATTAAAAGACTGTGTTGCAAATACACATCTGAAAGCATCAAAGATGCCTCAAAGTCATCATCTGTACAGGTTACATCTTTTGAGCAATCGCCATTTTCGAACTTCCGTAGGGCTGTGAATATCATACAAAAACGATACAAGATTAAGCCTAAACGAAATACAATACTTGAGGTATCATCGCTATTGAATAATACGGTATTGGTTAAAAGTTTACTGAAAACTATATTTAATTGTTCCCATTGATTGGGCGTTAATTGTACTTCGGTAGGGTGCTGTTCTAGAAAATCATATACCTGTAATACATCGTTAGATAATTTTTCGAAATGATCATTGAAAATAATTCCACCTTTTTTAGGTGATGGATCTTGCCATATAATTTCATTCTTGAACGCATAGAACATAAATCGACTAAACAAACCATCTTCTGCTGATTGAATTAATTTGGGCACTTGTGCTGGTGTACCTGATAATGAAACGGCTAATTGAGGATTAGGAATTTCTAATAATTCATTATTGGTTTTACGGGCTGCTGAAATTTTTTCGTGATGGAATGCGGCTCTCATAATATGCGAGTAATTTCCCCAGTCTTGTTTGTTTGCACCACTCATTGCATCGGCTTCTGTTTCGCAAATGATACCTTTACCATTGTTGTCTTGAAGCATTTTCATCATCATTGCTTGGCTGGTATCGGCAGGTAGAAACAATAAATTGAATTTTGGTTCAACAGGTTTTTCGGGAATAGCATCGTCTTTTTTGCGTTTGGCGAGCATTGTTTTGTATTCTGCATTTTCTATTTCGAATGCTTTTTTAGCTTCATTCGATTTATTCACAAAACGCTCGTGTATTTTATCGCCTAAACGTTTGGCATTTTTAAGCACACCTTTTCCACTTGCTGCAGGAGCAATAATGAATGAGAACAAATGCGGGTACACTCTTTCTTGGTGGTAGATACCTGTAACATTAGGCAAACAACCACTTAAAATAGTTAGTCCAGCTGTAAGAAATACATCACGTTTGCGTTCGTTATCCTTAAACGCTTCGCACCCCTCAATTAATAATTCGGGTAAATAATTGACGATACGAGCAGGAATTGTGGGTGTGGTTTTAAGATAATCTACCTCATCATACACTGGTTCTTTATCAGGTGGACTGTCTTTTTGCAAGTTTGCAAAGTTTGCAGTCTTTGCAAATGTACCAAACTCGTGTGCTTGATTTCTGTATGCACTTTCAATAGACTTGATGAATTCTTTTTGATTTTCGTGATGAAAGTTTTGTAAAATGAATTGTTCTGCATCTAACTGATTTACGCCTTTACGGTTTAGATTACACGCTAACTGATATACATAGTTGTTTCGATTGCCTTTTTCGAATTGGATAATCTTATTGGTAAATTCTACGCAATATTGAAATACATCATCTGAATTATTACTCGTAATTTGTACAGGTTGGTTTACTACTTTTTCTTCAACTTTTGTATTGACAGCAAATATTGTAGCTAATGGATTGTAATACGCATTTTCATCAAACGATACAAAACACAATCTTGTTACATCTTTACATTTAGGATCGGCATTAATACCTAATTGCTTTTCGTAATATTCTTGTACTTGTTTGTATGCTAAGTCGTGGTGTTGTAGTAAACTATCTACTTGAATAAATACTTTTAAACCATTACCACTTGGACTTTTGAAACAAGCTAAGGTATACGAAATAGATGCGGTTTGTGTAGTGATTTGAATTAAATCTTCTTCATCAATATTATCAAAATCTAAGTGAATGATTTGATTATATTCTTGAATAAACTCTTTTTTTCTGCCACCAGAATATGTTGCTGATGGCGTGAAAGCTAAAAGGTTCTTTTTTAATTCATCGGCTCTTTCGGGTTTGCCCATTCCAATAGCCATACGAATGGTGTTTACATCATCTTGGTATGTACCTGTTTTGATGTTTGAGATTAAATCCTGTAATGTAATGGTTTGTACAGGATTATTGAAGTTTTGGAAAATTGATACTCTAGTCATTGTTAATAGATTTAAGGTTAATGGAATTGTTAGCTGGAATTTTACTACGTTGTAATAGCTCTAAGATGTCGGCTAAAGTGTAGTAGATTTTATTGCCTACTTGTGAATAGGTAATAATGTTTTCGGTACGCCAATAAGCGGCAGTACGTTTGCTAATATTCATAATCTGGAGAAACTCCTGATTATCGTAAAAGACTTGGTCGGGTTCGGTACGTTGTTTCTTTTTAACCTCGATAGATAATTGATCTAAACGATCCATAATCTGTTGAACCTCTTCTTCGGAAAATCTATAAAAGCTCATAATTATTTACGTTTGTTTTTGATTAAATAATTAGCTGCAGCTGTTTCGATGTCTTCCGTAGTTTCTTGCCTGTTACGCATTAACCATTGGTCTATTTCTGTACGATTGAAATAGAGTTTTTTCCCTTGTGGACAAAAATGTGGAATTTGCTTTTGAGAAGTTAGTTTGTAAAGGTGTGAAGAACTTATGTCTAAATACTTACACACATCATTAAACGTTAATACTTCTTTTTGCAATAAATTTTGCTCCTCAATTTTACCTTCTAATTGAGCAAGCTTTTCTAAGATTAAATTCTCTGAACTCATGACTTATATTTTTAAATTTCTAAGTCAAAATTCTAGAGATTGAGAGGGGTAAAAAGTAAGATGGTAACGTCTTACTAAGACATCTTACTCATCTTACTGTTTTTATTTATAATTGTTTGATAATTCTATCAATGGTATCTTGTTCTTTAGGATAATTGCTGTTGTTTTTATATAAATTATTCCTTTTTAATAGTGTGCCTTTTTTAGAATAAAACAAATTGGTTTTCTCGATACTTGTAGGTGTAAGGTTATGAAAATGTGATTTTAATTTATCAACGATATAAGCAAATTGAGTGGTTTCGCAATCTAAATGAATTTGTGGCGCACCAATTTTTAAATCTTTAGATGTAAGCACACTTAATAAATCATCTGATGAGGTTTTATCTTCATTTAAAAGATATAAATGTCTGTTTAATGCATTTATTACTGATTTAAGATTTTCTTTATTTCCATTGAAGCCAAAAGATAGTTTGTCTGATTTTTCGAGTTTAAAATCATCTATTTGAAGTATTGCATTTTTAGCCTCTTGGAATGTTGGTGTGGTAGTATCCGTTTCGAAAGATTCGAAATGATCGTGAAGCAATTCAGAGAATATCTCGTATTGTTCTGTTTTTATTTGATTGGTATAGGCAGGATAAAGTAATTCGACTTCCTTTAGTAAACGAACGATACATTTAACCAATAAATCGATTACATAATCTGTTAATTTATCCGAAGGATATAAACTCTTGTCAGTGCCAATTCTTAAAAGTAAATCTTTGCAAGATTTGATCACATTTTGGATTAATTCCTTTTTGTTGGTTTCGTTAATGTCTTTATTGAAGCAATAGTAAATTCTGTTACTGATTCGTGTCGTTTCATTCTGTAATAAGTAATAATAGAATTTACTTGTAGCCGAAAATGGTTCATTCAGCGCTATATTAATCATAGGGCTGTTGATTGTATATTCTACTTCCGTATCTGATTGAGTTTCGTACACTTCTAATCCATCCTCATCATATAATACACGATAGGTAGGTAAAAGCTCTTTCAACGCTTCGTAAAATACTGAAGGATCAGCTGGATTGACAAAGTTTGGATTTAGATTTTGTCTAAAAAACTTTTCGTTCGCATCGTCTTGTTGCCAAGGTTTCAAAACTCCATAAAGGATATTTCTATATACAATCAAATCCATAGTTATAGGTTCAGTTTTATTTTGTTAGCGGCTTCAATCTTTTTCTCATTAATAACCTTAGTGTATATTTCGGTTGTGGATAGGTTTTTATGTCCTAACAACTTCGATACGGTGTAAATATCAGTACCCAGCGTTAATTGTAATGTAGCATAAGTATGTCTAGCACAATGGAATGTAATGTGCTTTTTGATACCTGCATCGGTCATCCAATCTTTTAATAAGGTTTTGTTCCAATTGCCATATTTAAACCCTGTAAACACGTTATCTTTTGGATTACCTTCTTCGCCTAATAAGGTACGAGCATCTTCGGATATAGGTTGCATTTCAGCTCCGTTGGTTTTCTGTTGTTTGAAGCGTAAGAAATTACCTAACTGTTCTGAATATTGCACTTCTGACCATTTTAGCTTTTCAATATCTGACCAACGCAATCCTGTAAGGCACGAGAATAAAAACATACGTTTTAGTGTTTCATTCTTACAAGGTGTATGCACTAAGGTTTGAACTTCCTCTAAAGATAAAAATTCTCTCTGAACTTCGTCTTGTGGAAATGGTTGTACTTGTTCGGCTGGATTATATGTTAGCAATCCTTCTTTTAATGCTTGCTTTAATGCGGCTCTAACTTTATTGAAATAAGAGTATTTAGTATTTAAAGATATAGGTTCACCTGTTTTGGTAATGGCTACATTATCTAAATAATCTTTGAAACCTTCTAACCAGTCTTTGTCTAATCGTTCAAATGAAACACCTTTTGGATCGTACGCATGTAAATGTTTTTTGGTACTATCCCAATTGCCGTAATTACCTACGCTGGCTTTCTTCTTTTCTGTTAGTGCTTCAAAGAATGTTAAGAAATTTCCTTTTTGTTTCTCTTTATCTCTAAAACCATAAATTTGATTTTGTGCTTCTAAGTGTCTTTTGCTTCTGATACTTTCTGCTAACTCTAAGATTTTTTTGTTTTCATCTTTTTGGGCTTTAGTCAAACTTCCTTTTTCTGGTTCAGGTGTTAGGTACAAACCTAAATATTCGTATTCACGTTTGCCTTTGTCGTAATAGTCAAGGTACAAGGTTATTTTGTTGCCTTTCTTGCGTTGTCTTAAAGATACTTTCATAATTCATCATTTAAAAAGATTATCGATTTCGGTACGTTTTATTATTGTTCTTCTCCCAATTTTAGAGGCTTTTAATTCGTTACGATTAATCATTCTTTGAATTGTCCAACGACTAGCACCTAAAAGAATAGCGGCTTCTTGTACGCTTAGGAATTCTTTATCTCGAAGATTGATAAAGTTGGTGGTTTGGATTGGGAGTTTTTGTAGGCTTTGCAAACTTTGCAAGGTTTCGGGATTTGCAGAACTTACATTTTGAATTTGCTGACTTAGTGTGGCTCTTATTTTTTCTTCTTTCTTGATTTGCTTATAGTGTCTAGAATTGCACTTGTGGCTACAATAGCGAGTAGTGGTGGTTTGGGCAACAAAGGCTTGTCCACAGAATTGGCAGAATTTTGGTATTTTGATGTTCGTACTCATAATGTTGCTAATTGTAGCACAAAGTAGCTTGATGTAGCTAGTTGGTGCATCATTTCTCCATACTATAATTTTGATGTGCTTTGGGCAACAAACTTGATGCTTGGGCAACAACTGTACATCAAATTTAATCAAAATAAAGCAATTAGGCAACAAAAAAGAGCAACATAGTTGCTCTTAAATATAACATTTATAGGTAGTTAACAAACAAAAGAAAGGTGACTACTTCCCGATACAGAACTTCCCAAAAATTGTCCCTAATATATCTTGATCAACATCTATTTCACCAGTGATATGCCCCAAATAGGTTAAGGCTTCACGGATATCCATGGCTAATAAATCTCCAGGAAGTGCCATGTCCATTCCTTGTTTGATTTTTCCAATTTGAGAAAGTGTGTTATGCAATGCTTCTAAGTGACGAGAATTTGTAACGATTGTGTCATCCTGATTTGTTCCTTTTAATTTGATTTGATGAATTAGATTTTCTTTCAAAGCATCAATATTAAACTGATCTTTAGCAGAGATTTCTAAATGAACAACATCTTTAAATTCTTGTTTGATTGCAGCTGAGATAGCAGATTCATTATTCGTTACATCAATTTTATTGGCAACATTAAACAAGATTTTTCCTCTACGTTGTAGATCATCTAACTGATTGGCGATTTGATTATCAGCAGTTATATTGGCATCATACAAATAGATGATAATAGAAGCATTGTCTATTTTTTCGAATGTTTTTTCAATTCCAATCCGTTCTATCGTATCGCCAGCTTCTCGAATTCCAGCTGTATCAATAAAACGGAACCCAACACCGTCAATATAAATGGTTTCTTCAATGGTATCACGAGTTGTTCCTTCAATATCCGAAACAATAGCACGTTCTTCGTTTAATAATGCATTTAATAAAGTAGATTTCCCTGCATTTGGCGCACCAACAATAGCTACTGGTACTCCATTTTTGATAACATTTCCAAAAGCAAAAGAATCAGCTAAACGTTTTAAGATGGATTGTAATTTATTCAATAAATCATAAAATTGTGTACGATCTGCAAATTCAACATCTTCTTCAGAAAAATCCAATTCTAATTCCATCAAAGCTGCAAAATTGATCATTTGTTCTCTTAAATCTTTGATTTGATTAGAGAATCCTCCACGCATTTGTTTGATAGCAATTTCGTGCGAAGCCTTAGAATCCGAAGAAATAAGATCAGCAACAGCTTCTGCTTGTGTTAAATCCATTTTACCATTCCAAAAGGCTCTGAAAGTATATTCACCTGGATTGGCATTTCGAATGCCTATTTTATTTAAAAGTTCTAAAACTTTTTGCTGAATATAAATCGATCCATGTGTCGAAATTTCTACGACATCTTCACCTGTATATGAATGAGGATTTTTAAATATTGAGAATAATGCTTCGTCAACAATGGTATCTCCATCCATCACATAACCCAAATGTATGGTATGAGAAGAAGCGTCATTCAAAGATTTAGTTGAATTAAATTTTGATTGATAAATCTGAGCAACTTTAGAAATTGATTCTGGTCCAGAAATACGAATAACCGCTATAGCGCCCATTCCATTGGCAGTTGCCAATGCACAAATTGTATCGTTGTTTAGCATAAGGCAAATTTACAACATAATAAGTTGTTGGAAAATTATAATTTATATGATAATTTTTTAAAATGTAAAAATATTTACTGTTAATATATTAATACTTAAAAAGGGATGTTTTTTAACCTGAACTAATTACTGCTACATCTGATGCTATTGGGAAAGAATTTGAGGATCATGAAATTAAAATTTTTAGTCAAATGGTTTTAATCCTATGATTCTAAATTATCATCAACTTATAAAAAATTAGATTTTGATAGATAATTGGCACACTTTTAGTATTTCTTTTAGAAATTGGAATTTATAATGTCATCAAAGAAAAATTATGCTACAAAAAGAGGTTTTGGAATTGGTAATTTTAGAATTAAAATTGTAGATGTACTTATTGTAATATCCGCTTTGATATTACTTGCAGTAGTATTTAAATAGACAAAAAAGCTTCTTTATATAAAGAAGCTTTTTTATTTATTTTAATTTGAATTATAACTTGCTCTCACTGTAATTTGAGCTGTTTTCTGACGTGATGTTGTATTAAATGATCCACCAGCAGAATACTCTTCATTATCATTTTTACCTGTTATCTGAAAAATACCCAAATCGGCTTGTTTTAATTTTCCTAAACTAGTGCCAGATTTTGTAGCAATATTTTCTGCACGTTGTTTTGCATTTTCAGAAGCTTGCGCAATCAACTCAAGTTTCAAATCTTCTAATTTCGAGTAATAATAATTTGGATTAGAAGAACTCAGCTCAATTCCTTGACTAATTAATGTAGAGATTTCGCGCGAAGCTTTTTCTATTTTATCCAATTCTTTCGATTCGATTGTTGCGTCTTGAGATAGATTATAACCAGTAAATTGACTAATCGAATTTCCGTTTGCATCTGTTCCGTACTGAAAATCTTTTGAAATATTTACCGCTTCAAAAACTATTTCTTTTGGATTGATTCCTTGCGAAATCAAAAAGTTTTTGACAACCGTTTGGTCAGCTTTTAATTGATCCGAAGCAACACGTAAATCATAATCTTTGCGACTAAAAGTTGCACGCCATTTAACTAAATCGGCATTAAAATCTTTCAAAGCATTTCCAGTAACATTGATCGATTCTGAACTTCTGAATTTATATTTGTAGGCGTTTCCTAATATACATGTTGCAGCAATCAGTCCAACGGCTAAAATAGATGCAACAATAACTGAAAATTTATTCATAGTAATTTGGTTTTCAGTAAATGTACAAAAAATAGAAAAGACGTGTTTCACTAAAAATAGTGAAATTAAGCAATCAGAACAGGAAATTCTTGATCGATGATAAAGATGATTAAATTACCTTCTGAATAATCAATTGTAACCACATCTTCATTGGCTTTGTTACGAGTTCCTATGCGAGAAAGTAAGTTCAAATCTTCGTTATTTAACGGATATTCCAAGCCTTTTGTGACAATGTTTTTACATTCAGGAAAGGGTAGGAGCGAAATTGTTCGTCCAAAATAGCCTTCTAACTTTGTTTGTTTTTCTGCGAAAAAATATTGACTATAATTATCGTAAAATAAAATATTGATTTGATCTTTGAAACGATAAGCCGCATTCAAATTTCCAATAAAATGATCTTGTTGACGACCACTTGCTCCAAAAACATCAACCTGTTCAAAACCTTTATCCAAAATGATTTGTAAGGCTTTTGTAAAATCTGTGTCATTTTGATCTGGAGTAGAAATAACTTCTGTTTCAGGAGGAAACTGACTGATTTCAAAAGAATCAAAATCGCCCGAAATAACATCGGGCGTTATATGTAATTTTTGTAAATAACGAAATGCACCATCTGTACAAAAAATCATATCATAATTTGATGTATCAGGCAGAATAGTTGGAACTTCGCCATTCAAAAATAAAAGTGCTTTTTTATTCACCTGGAATCCATTTTACTTCTTCGTGATTATTGTCTGTGGCAATTTTTCGCCCTAAAACGAACAGATAATCAGAAAGACGATTCAAGTATTTTTGTAATTCTGGACGGATTTCTTCTTCTTCAGCTAAACCAACTGTTAAGCGTTCTGCACGACGACAAATACAACGCGCAACATGTGCATGAGAAGCTGCTTGATTTCCACCTGGAAGAATAAAATGTGTCAATTGTTCTAATTGTCCTTCCAAATCATCAATCCATTCTTCCAATTGAACAATATCTTCTTCAGTAACGGTTTTCGGAATACGAGGTTTACCATTTGCCAAGTATAATTTATCGACTGGCGTTGCTAATTCAGCACCAAGATTGAATAAACCTTTTTGGATGATGATAATTTCTTCCTCTAATGCTGGATCAATTTCATATGAACGAATTAATCCTAAATAAGAATTTAATTCGTCAACTGTTCCGTAAGAATCAATCTTTAAACTATTTTTAGAGACACGTGTTCCTCCATATAAACCTGTTGTTCCTTTGTCTCCTGTTTTTGTATATACTTTCATGTGATTTCAACTTATAATTATCGAAGATAAGAAAATCTTAAATATTTTTTGGTAAAAGTGGTTTAGTAAAAAAGTGATATCCGATAGCTACGATAACTAAAATAACTGTGGTGATTATCCAAAGTATATTAAAACCATAATCGGTAGCAATGTGAGTTCCTAAAAATGGCGAAACAATAAAGGCAATTGCAGCTGTCATTCCGTTCAATCCCATGTAAGCTCCTCGGTTATTTTTTTGCGAACGAAAAGCTGTTACCGTTGACATCAAAGGTAAAACAAGCATTTCTCCAATAGACATTAGTCCAATTGCTAAATATAACATACCTAATGTGTGACTAAATGTGAAGATAAAATAACTAATTGCTGTGACAAATGAACCAAAAACTAAAAGTTGAGTAACTGAAAATCGTTTTTCGGTGTAATGGATCAATAACATTTCGAATACAACAATGATTATTCCACTGAATCCCATTAATAACCCAATCTCTGTTTGTGTTAAATGAACTACATCTTTGTAAAATAATGGAAGTGTATTTAGGATTTGGAAAAATGCAATAGAGAATAATACACAAAATAAATTGAATACTAAGAAAGGTGTATCAGTGTATGCATTACGTTCTTTTTCGACAACTGTTTTATCAGAAATATTTTCTGTAGCAGCATTTCGTTCTTTTCGTCCATTGAAAAAGACAAAGAATACAATTCCTGCAACCAAGGCAGCTCCTGCATTGCAATAGAATAATAAATCGTACGAATAATTAGATAAAAAACCTCCCATTGATGGACCAATTGAGAAACCTAAATTAACCGCCATTCTATTCAACGAAAAAGCACGAGTGATATTTTCTTTCTTAGCATAACGCGTGATGGCAACTGAATTTGCAGGACGAAACATTTCGCTAATAATACTCAAAACAAGCATAATAACAGCAAAAGATTCTACCGTTTTAAAATAAGGTAAAATCAAAAACATCGGAGCACTCAGAAATAAACTGATGGCTTGTACTTTAAAGTTTCCGATTTTATCTGTTATCCAACCTCCAAGCCAAGAACCAATTACAGAACCAACTCCAAAACAACTCAAAACTATTCCCGAGTTTTCTAAAGAAAATCCTAATTCGGAGATCATATAAATTCCTAAAAATGGTAAAACCATCGAACCCATTCGGTTCAACAACATTACGATGGCTAACATCCAAGATTCTTTCGAAAGTCCGCTGTAAGCGTCAATGTAAATTTTTAGAATTTTTTTCATCTCTCAATTTTCTTTTAAGTGCTACAAATTTAAGTTCTTTTTTTTCAAAAAAATGGTTATTTATCAAGGTTTCTGATATTCTTTGATTACTTTTGAAACCTCTTAAAAATAAATCTTACATCTATGTTGTTTTACAATTTCATTCTTAAGGTTTTAATTGTCATAAATGGGCTTGGAGCGGCGTCTGGATTAGTGGTTGATAAACACCATGTTTACACGATTTCCGATGATAAAGCACATTTGTACGTTTACAATAAAAAGAAAAAAGAAGTGGATAAAGTTGATTTGAATCCAGAAGTAAAATCAAAACATATCACTAAAAAAGATAAACCAGATTTTGAAGCGATTACAAAATTTGACAATCATTTGTACATTCTTGGATCGGGCTCTAAAGAAAATCGTTTCGATTTGATTTCATATAACATCAAAACTAAAGAGGTACATAACGATAATTATAGTTTTCTTTTGGATGAATTTTTAAAGGTTTCAAATTTATCTAAAAAAGATTTTAACATCGAAGGAATTATTACAGATGGACATTGTACATATTTTTTCAACAGAGGAAATGGTCCTGCTGGCATAAACGGAATTTATAGAGTGGGAGGCAAGATAAATGATTTGAGAGGAAAATCAATTGACTTTTTTTCAATCACTTTACCTAAAATCAACAATGAAACGACTACTTTTTCTGATGCTATTTTGGTAGATGGAAAAGTTTTGTTTACTGCAACTGTGGAATCTAAAAGTACAACTCAGTTTAATGGAGAAATAAAAGGTTCTATTATTGGCGAATTAGATTTGGCTGCGATGGAAGTTACGCGTTGGCAAAAAATTTCGGATGATAAGAAAATCGAAGGTTTAGCGTTGTATAAAGAATCTGGAAAGAATTATACCTTGTATTTGTGCGAAGATAATGATGATGACTCCAATAAAGCGTCAATTTACATCTACAAATACCAAAAGGAAATCTAATTTTTTGAATAAAGAATTTCGAAATACGGACATCGATTTTCGATTTATTCTTAAAAAATTGTGAAAGTATTTTCAAGACTATTATATTTGTCCGTCAAAATTTATTTATCAATTAAACATTATGCGAGGAAGATGGCTCATTGCAGCATTTGCAATTATTTTAAGTCTCTTGTGTATCAGACAACTAAGTTATACTTGGTACACAACTAAAGTGGAGCATGAGGCGGCGCGCTTGGCGAGTAAGCCAGAAGACGAACCAAGAATTTTAGATAGCTTGGCTCAGCATCCTCTTGATTTGGGAATTATTAAGTACGATTATGGGTATGCCAAAAACAATGAAATCAATTTAGGATTAGATTTGAAAGGTGGTATCAACGTAATTTTACAAGTTTCTGAAAGAGATTTAATCGAGAATTTATCAGCGAAAAGTCAAAACCCTATGTTGGCAACGGCTTTGGACGCTACAGATAAAGCTCAAAAAACAAACGGTAACGTACCTTATGTCGAATTATTTTTTCAAGAATTTGATAAAATAAAAGGAGGAACAAAATACGCAGCTGCAGATTTGTTTGGAAACAAAAACAATGCGGATAAAATTGCGTACAATGCTTCTGACGATCAGGTAAAAGAAGTAATCCGTAAAGATATCGAAGCTAAAGTTGCAACAGCTTATGATGTAATTAGCTCTCGTATTAATCAATTTGGTGTTGTTGAGCCAGTAATTCAACGTTTAGGTGATAAAGGTGATGGACGTATCTTGGTAGAATTACCAGGTGTTTCTGACACTGACCGTGTAAAAAAATTATTACAATCTACAGCAAAATTAGAGTTTTGGCAAGTTGTTCGTCAAGATCCTACTGTTTTACAATACTTTTCTAGCGTTAATACAGAAAAATATAATGTAAAAAATGAGAAAGGACAAACAATCAAAACTTTAGCAGAAGTTATGCAACCGGCTGGTTCTAACGCAAGTTTTGTTGTTAATGTAAAAGATACAGCTGTTGTAAATCGTGTGATGCAAGACAAAGGTTTTGTACCTGGATTACCAGCAAACATTAGAGGATATAAATACTCTTGGGCGAATAAGCCAATGAATTTAGGTAAACAAGCAAATGATAAATCTGCTCCTAAATTATTAGAGTTTTATGTCTTAAAAGGTAAAAATGGAACGCAAGAACCATTAATCGAAGGAGATAAAGTAGTTTCTGCTGCTGGTGAACGTAATCCTGGTTCTATTACAAATGAGCCTGTTGTTACAATGCAAATGAATCAAGTCGGAGCACAAGAGTGGTCTCGTATTACAGACGAGTTGAAACCTGCAGGTCCTGGACAACCAGGTCAAGGTGTTGCAATTGTGTTAGACAATATGGTATATTCTGCACCAAACATCAGTAATCAAATTACAGGAGGTAACTCTGTTATTTCTGGAAACTTTACAATTGACGAAGCAAAAGATTTAGCAAACATTTTACAAGCAGGTTCTTTACCAGCTTCATCTAAGATCGTTTCTGCAGAGGTTGTTGGTCCATCATTAGGACAAGAAGCAATTAACAGTTCGTTAATCGCTTTCGGTTGTGCATTTGCATTGGTATTAATCTGGATGGTATTTTACTACAGCCGTGCAGGTATCTATGCTAACGTTGCTTTAATCATTAACTTATTATTCTTATTAGGATTCTTAGTATCGCTAAAAGCTACATTATCTTTACCAGGTATTGCCGGGATTATCTTGACATTGGTAACAGGAATGGACGCGAATATCTTGATTTACGAACGTGTAAAAGAAGAATTAAGAAAAGGAAAATCATTACGTCAAGCAGTAGATTTCGCTTATTCATGGAAAGGAGCTTTCTCTGCAATTATTGATGCCAACTCGACATCATTTATCACAGCATTAATTTTATTCTTCTTTGGTAAAGGTCCTGTTGTAGGTTTCGCAACAACGTTTATGATTGGTATTTTTACATCAACATTTACAGCGATTTTTATTACACGTTACTTTGTAGAAGGACGTTTAGCAAAAGGAAAGTCTGTTCCTTTCTATACATCATTTACAGCGCACTGGTTACAAAATATTAAAGTTGACTTATTAAAAACAAGAAAAATCTCTTATGCGATTTCAATTGTTTTAACAGTAGTTGCTTTAATTTCTATTTTCACAAAAGGATTTGATATGGGTATCGAATTCCAAGGTGGACGTACATATACAGTTCGTTTTGATAAACATGTAGATCCTCAACAAATTTCTGAAAGTTTGGGTGATGTTTTCGTGTTAGATGGTGAAAAAATGATACCACAGGTGAAAACGTATGGTGGTCAAAATCAAGTAAAAATTACAACAGCATACAAGGCTGACGAAGATGGAACAAATGTAGATGATGAGATTAAAGACAAATTATATGCAGGTCTTAAATCTTATTTACCAGCGAATATGTCTGAAAAAGATTTCTCTGAAGATAATGCTACAATTGGTTTAATGTCTTCTGCAAAAGTAGGTCCTACAATTGCCGATGATACAACAAGAGCTTCTTACATAGCGGTTTCTTTAGCATTAGTTGCAATTTTCTTCTACTTAATCGTGATGTTCAAACGTTGGCAATTCTCATTATCAACTATCATTGCTTTAGCGCATGACGTGGTTATTGTGTTAGGAGTTTTCTCTTTATTCAAAGGAATTTTACCTTTCAACATGGAGATCGACCAAGCGTTTATCGCGGCGATTTTGACGGTAATTGGTTATTCGATGAATGACTCGATTATTATCTTGGATCGTATTCGTGAGAATTTAACAGTTGAGAAAAACCACAACTTGTACGATATTATTAATATTTCTACTTCAGAAACATTATCACGTACAATTAATACGTCTTTATCAACGTTCTTAATCGTATTAATCATTTTTGCATTTGGTGGAGAATCAATCAAAGGATTTATGTTTGCGAAATTAATCGGTATCGTAATTGGTACATTCTCGTCTATTTTCGTTGCATCTCCTTTATTGTACGACTTTACTAAAAAAGGTCAAATGAATAAATAAGATTCAAATTTTAAATAAATTTTAAGAAAGCCATCAAAGAAATTTGATGGCTTTTTTTCTTCTACTAAATTTAGATTTTATACATTTGTTTAGTGAATAGTTTAGTAATATACCCAGCGTTTTTAGACTTCCAGGAAGTCGTGATTATTATGGTGGTTGCTGTAGTGATTTTTGGACCAGATAAAATTCCAGAAATTGCTCGTGGTTTGGGAACTGCTGTACGCAAATTAAAAGAAGCATCTGAAGATATCAAACAAGAAATCATGAATCCTGTTCAGGATGTTGATCCGACAAAAGAGATTCAGAATACCATAAAAGAGTTAAATCCAATGAACGAAGTCAAAGATTCTTTTGCGAAAATTAATCCAATGGAAGATTTTCAGAAATCATTTGACGAAGTTCGTAATCCAGTAGATGAAATGCATCAAGCGATTCATCAAGATAATACAGTAAATGCAGCGTTGAAAGATGATGCACCAACTATGAAGGCTGTAGATCCTGTACAAGATTTGGAATTGGATATGCAAGAGACAACAGAACCCGTTATAGAAAATGTGGTTGAGCCAATTGCGGAAGAACCTGCGGCTGTTGTAGAACCAAAATCTGTAGACGAAGCATTAGGTTTAGGTGGATCAGTAAGTAGATAATGATACAAGATTATTTTGATTGGGACGTACAAATATTTTTGTATTTCAATAATTTAGGGAGCGAAAAATGGGATTGGTTTTGGTTAATAGTAACCGATAAAAAAACATGGATTCCGCTGTATGTCATCTTTCTTATCTTACTTTATGTAAAACTTGGTTGGAAAAAAACCTTGTTAGCTGGAGTTTGTATTGCACTGATGATAACATGTGCAGACCAATTTACAAATATCCTGAAAAATTCTTTTCAACGTTTTCGTCCATGTTACACCGAATCGATTCAAGGATTATTTCGCCCGATAGATTGCGAGGGTAGAGGTAAATACGGTTTTACTTCGGCACATGCATCTAATCATATGGCGATTGCAATTTTTATGGGAATAATGCTAAGACGCTATTACAAATGGTTACTTTATGTCTTACTTGTTTGGGCGTTAATGGTTGCTTACAGTAGAGTTTATGTTGGAGTACATTTTACAGGAGATGTGTTTTTCGGAACACTAATCGGAATATTTTTCTCGATACTTTTCTTGAAATTGTATTATTTCTTAGAAAAAAAATATTTGAAGAAGAATTAGATTCATAATAAATAAATACAAAAAAAGTCTATAACAAATTGTTATAGACTTTTTTAATGGATAAAATAATAGTCAGCAATCCAATTATGTAAAATAGAAATCAGATTACTCCAAATTCTCGTCCAACTTATTTGTTTTTTTCTTTGATTTTTTAGCTTTCTTTTTGGCTAAAAATGTATTTAAATCATCATCAATTTCTGTAGAATCTTCATCACCCAAAAGATAACCCCAAGGTTTTAATTCAGTCACATTATCAAAAACAATTTTCATCAACGCAAGTATTGGAATCGATAATAGCATGCCCATAATTCCCCACGTCATTTCTCCAATTACTAATCCAATAATCACAATCAAAGAATTAATTTTTACTTTAGAACCTACAATTTTTGGCATCACTACATTTCCATCAATTGCATGAATTGCAATAAATGCAATTAAAACAAAGAACAATTTTGAAGCTGACATTGTGGCAAATGTGATTATTAGCGTTAAAATTAATGAAATAACAATTCCTACATAGGGAACAACATTTAGAACACCAGTTAAAATAGCTAAAACAAATTTGTATTTAAGTCCAAGGATAGAAAATGCAATAAAAGATAAAATTGATACGACTAACATTTGTAAAAATAAGCCAATCAAATATTGTTTGACCATTTTTTGAATAGATGTAATGACGTTATAAACCTGGTCGTGTGTATTTGAATTGAATGCGTAATATAAGAATTTTACTAAATGACGACGATAAATCAACAAGAAAACAATGTATAAAAAAGTGAACAAGACTGTAACAGCCATCGATGAAACAATAGAAATTACTTTTTCGATTACAATTGTACTCGTTTCGATAGTCGTTTTGACATTCTTTGTCAAATATTCCATTTGCGCATGCGAATTAACACCAAAGGTATGGTGAATCCAATCTTGCAAATTCATAAATGCTTCTATGATTTGTTTCTGAAACGTAGGCCATTCATTTGCTATTTCAGCCATTTGTATAGCAATCAAATAGAAAATTCCTAAGATAAATGCTGCAAAAAGCAAGGTGGTAATGATACTTGAAATAACACGTGGAATGCGTAAATATCTTTCGAAAAATGAACAAACGGGTGCTAATAATATTGAAATTAAGAAGCCTAATATTAATGGAACTAAAATTCCTTTACCTATTATTGAAATAAATGTTAAACAAATGATTGACAATAATGTGCAAGTTAGTTTTAAATAAAAAGGCCATTTTCTAATGACTTCCATAATTATGAGTGTTTTATTTTGACAATTTTTTAGATAAGTTGTATAAATATAGTTTTATTTCTTAAGACTTTATTTGAATCTTACGTTTATTTCAATAAAAAAACCACGTTATAAAAACGTGGTTTTCAGAATATAGTGAAAAATATTATTTTTTCTTTGCATTTTTGCTTTCGTCAACGATAGTCATTTCATCAATCAAACGTTGCGCATTAGCATACTTGTCAACTACCCACAAAATATAACGAGAGTCCACCATAATATTACGACAAATCTCTGGATCATAATTTAAATCTGACATTGTTCCTTCCCAAACACGGTCAAAATTCAATCCGATTAATTCTCCTTTTGCATTCAATGCAGGAGAACCAGAATTACCACCAGTTGTATGGTTTGTTGCAATAAAGTTTACAGGTAATTTTCCGTTTTTATCGGCGTATTTTCCGTAATCTTTTTTATCGTATAAACTTAACATTTGTTTTGGTAAATCATACTCATAATCTCCCGGAATATATTTTTCCATTACACCTTCCATGTGCGTTACAGGTTCGTAATAAACCGCATCGCGAGGTTGGTAACCATCAACTTTTCCGTAAGTTACACGTAAAGTTGAATTTGCATCTGGGAAGATTTTCTTGTCTGTAAATACATCCATTTGCGCTTTCATATACGTACGCATCAACTTGTTGATTTTATCTTGATTCGCTAAATATGTAGGCGTTACTTTCGTTTGATTTGCATCTAAAATTAAACGAATTTGAGCAATTAAGGCATCTTCTTTTAAGGCTTTGATAAACTCAGCATCATTTTCAGCCAAAGTTTTGATATTTCCTAAAACAGATTGACCATTAATTTTTTTCGTTCCGTTGATTACCGAATTTCCTAAAGCTGTTTTGATATTTGCAGCAGTTGTAGTTGGTAATAAATTTTGAGGAACAACTTTGAAATAATTATCTGCTAAATCAGAAGAAATTGTTTTATCCAATTCTGGATTATAATCCTTGTGCATAGACGCAACTGTATTCAACGCTTTAGCTTTTGTTTCTGCGTAATTTTTTTGTCCAACCGCATTCAAAATATTGTTCAATGTTAACGCCATTCTGAATGTTTCTGAATTTGAGAAAAACGTTTCAGAATACATTGTGTACGCTAAATTGTAATCTTGATTTGCTTTATTAACTTGATTTAATTCAGAAATAATATTCGAATATTCACCTTTTAATTTCGGATTTTTCGCAATACGATTCATGAATTCTTGTTCATATTGTTGACGTTTTTCTACAGCTTTCGAACGGTTTAATCCTAAAACTTCGCCAATCCATTTTTTATGTGCATTCGAAATACGCGCTTGTTTAGACGCATAAGCGATACGAGTTGCATCGTCTTCACGCATTTTTTTATCAATATGAGATAATGCAATTGTACGCACATTGATACGCGCAGGATCAATTACATCTTTTATTTGCTGGATAGAAGAAGCTGGTAAATATTCGTCCGTCGTACCTGGGAAACCATATACAAACGTGAAATCGTCCTCGCTAATTCCCGAAATATTAATTGGTAAGAAATGTTTTGGTTTGTACGGAACATTGTCTGGTGAATAATCTGCAGGTTTGTTGTTTTTATCTGCATAAATTCTAAACATCGAGAAATCTCCTGTATGACGTGGCCAAACCCAGTTGTCTGTATCATTTCCATATTTTCCAATTGCAGAAGGTGGCGCACCAACTAAACGAACATCTTTGTATGTTTCTGTTGTAAATTGGTAATATTTATTTCCTTTGTAAAAAGGTTTGATAAATACTGAACGATAAGCTTCTGTTTTAGTTTTTGCATTAAAATCTTCAATATTTTTCTTGATGATTTTGTTACGATCTTCCTCCGACATATTATCGTTAACACCAGCTAAAATTGCAGTAGTTACATCTTTAATGTCTACAATAAAAGTCGCTGTTAAACCTTCGTTTGGTAATTCGTCTTTCAACTCTTTAGCCCAAAAACCATCTGTTAAATAATCATTTTCTAAAGATGAATGTGCTTGGATTTCTCCATAACCACAGTGATGATTCGTTAATAATAAACCATTTGGAGAAATAACTTCAGAAGTACAACCGCCACCAAAGTGAGCAACTGCATTGTTGATACTTTTATCTCCTGTACTGAAAATGTCTTTTGATGAGATTTTCAATCCCATGTCTTTCATTTCCTTTTCATTCAATTCTGTCGGAATCCACATTCCACCACTTTGTTGTGCAAAAACGCTAAAGTTTGCAAACAAAGCCATTAAAATAGATCCTTTAACGAATAGTTTCTTCATTTTTATTTGATTATTTTATTCTACCGATTTCTTAGAATTCCAAAGATAAAGATTTTTATTCAATCGTTAATGAATTGCTTAAAACCATTATTATTAGTGAGGTTTTAAAGAATAATTTATTCATAAACTTCGATTTTATTAAGATCAATTGAACCAACAATATAGGTGATTAAAAGTGACTGAATGTTTTTATTTATTAAATTTTACCAATCATTTCTATTATTTCTAAAAAACTATTTTCTTTACTAAAACTTTTGATTTTTTCTATTACTTCAGGATAGTCTTTAAATAAAATATACAAATCCGCTTTCGCTTTTTCATATTTTTTGTCTTTCATTCTGATTAAATAAGGATAAGCAATAAGTTTATTGTTTAGATTATTTGCATCCTGAAAAATAAAGTTGAGATAATCTT
The DNA here is from genome assembly GCF_029840885.1 of Empedobacter sp. GD03861. NCBI lineage: Bacteria > Pseudomonadati > Bacteroidota > Flavobacteriia > Flavobacteriales > Weeksellaceae > Empedobacter > Empedobacter sp. GD03861. The sequence continues at coordinate 15,946 of NZ_JAOCDJ010000014.1, read as the reverse complement.
CTCTAGTTCTACTAATTGGATTATACCCTGCTATAGTAATTAAGTAAATATTAAATTTTCCTTTAGAAACGACTTGCGCAAAAGATTCTTTAATTTTCGTAGTTTGTCCTATCAAAGCATAATTATCAGAGTAAACAACAAGATTTTTTAAAGAGACAAAACTCATTTTATCAATTGTAAAACCAATAATTTCATTCGGATTGTATTTTATCACTTTATCATCTTTCGTTTTTCTAAATTTTAAGTCACTATCATGACTTGGAGTCCATTTAAGCTCTCCATTTAATTCAGATAGATCATTTAATGTAACTTTTCCAGCAACAAAATCTTTGGCAAAAGAATATTCTTGAGCGTTTATAACAAGAGAACTAATCATTAGTGTGATTAATAGAATTGTTTTCATAAAAAATAAATTATTTATGAATTCGAAATTACTTTAAACAAAGTATATATGCAATTTTGTTAGATGAAACGATTTAAAGAATAGCTAAGCTAAAATTAATTATTAACTGATTCTTTCGTAAATTTGACATTCGAAACACATTGTGAAATGAAACAAATTGTCGAATTCCAAGATTTAGGAATTAACAGAGATTACCAAGAAATTTGGGATTATCAAGAAAGTCTTTTAGCAGAAAATATAGCCGTAAAACAATATAACAGAGCGCAAGAAAAGGAGGGAAGTTCAGATTTTAAAAACACTAAAAATCATTTACTTTTTGTAGAACATCCGCATGTTTATACACTTGGAAAAAGTGGACATTTAGAAAATATGTTAGCTTCGAGTGATAAATTAAACGAAATAAATGCAACTTTTGTGAAAACGAATCGTGGTGGAGATATTACCTATCATGGACCGCAACAATTAGTTGGTTATCCTATTATGGATTTGGATAACTTCAAGCCAGATATTCATTTGTATATGCGCAATTTGGAGGAAGTGATTATCAAAACTATTGCCGAATATGGACTAAAAGGTGAGCGTTCTCAAGGAGAAACTGGCGTTTGGTTGGATGTAGGTCGACCTTTTGCTCGAAAAATTTGTGCAATGGGTGTTAAGGCTTCACGTTGGGTAACGATGCATGGTTTTGCACTAAATGTGAATACAGATTTGCGTTATTTTGAATACATCGTTCCATGTGGAATTCAGGATAAAGCTGTTGCTTCATTGGAAAGAGAACTTGGACATCAGGTAGATATGAACGAAGTGAAAGCGTTTACAAAAAAACATTTTGCAGAAGTTTTTGATGTAGAATTTAAATAAGATAATTCAAAAATATAATCTATTTTTAAAGACCGTTTTTACGGTCTTTTTTATTGCACAATGAGAAGCTTATTTATTCTATTTTTACTTGTTTCCACTTATAGCAAATCTCAATCGTTTGCGCCAATTATTTCGAATTATTCTAAAAGCGAATATTTGGGCGAATCGCCTATTTGGGATATTACAGAAAATAACAAGCAAGGAAAAGTATATTTTGCGAACAATAGAAATATCTTAGAATATGACGGTAATTTTTGGGAAAAATATTCGCCAAATAGCTTAACAATTATACGTTCTGTTTTTACAATGAATAATGTATTGTATACAGGTGCATTAAATAATTTTGGATATTGGAAAACGATTGAAGGAAAGAAAGTTTACATTTCAATTTCAGATAAATTCAAAAGTTTTGAAGGATTAGAACAAGAAGAAATCTGGAAAATATTTTATCATAATCGTTCTATTTATTTTCAATCGTTCAATTATCTTTTTCAATTTGATGGTAAAACAGTTAAACGATACAAATTACCTGCGCTTTCTTCTTACGTTTATCTGGTGAAAGGTAAAATGTTAGTAGCGACTATTTCTAAAGGTATTTTCGAATTTAATAATGGACATTTTGAGCCGTTATTTGAAATTGAAAAAGGTAAATCAATTGTAATTCATGGAATAGAAAAATATGATAATGATTATTTAGTTGGTACATTAACAGAAGGAATTTTCAAGTACAACAAAACAGCTGGTTTACAAGAGTTCAATGTGGAATTCAATAAAATGCTAAAGAATTATTTAGTGTTAAAAATGATTCGATTAGAAGATAAATTAATCATTGGAACATCAAATAATGGGATTTATGTATATGATTTAAAAACTAATTCTTACAAAAATTACAATCAAAACTCTGGGTTAATCAGTAATACAATCCAAAATATAAGAATAGATTCTAAAGGAAATGCTTGGCTTGGAACGGACAAAGGTATTTCGAAAATAGAATTGAAAAACAAAACTCAACTTTTATATGATTACAATGGTCATTTAGGAAATGTTTTTTCGTTCGACTTTTATAAGGATAATATTTTGCTGGGAACAAATCATGGATTTTATAATTATTCAAATACTTCAAACCAAACAAATTCAGTTCTCGAAAAAGGTTTAATTTGGAATATAACAAATATTGATAATACAATTTATGTTTCGGATAGTTGGGGAACTTACATTTATTCAGGACTTTTGAATAAGATTTCTTCTACAAATGGAGGTTTTAAATTGATCAAAAATGGAAATAAATTATATCAATCATCTTTTACGGGAATCAATGAATATATACAAGGTTCTCATAAAGAATCTACTAAAGTTTCTAGTTTAACTATTCCTATTATTGATTTTGTTATTGTCGAAAATAAAATTTTAGGAACTGGAAAAAATGGTGGTTTATATTTATTTGATCTTAAAAATAGAACAGGTAAGGAGATATTTTACCAACATAAAAAATTAGTTAATCCGCAAACTATTCTCGAAGATAACAAGGTTTTTGTATTGATTGATGATCAACATTTAGTCCGTTATGATATAAATAAAAATTTATTTTCTGACGAGAATTTAGATTCAAAATTAAAGAATATTAATCGAATTCGTTATTTAAAAGAGAATCGTTATTTAGTTGAAGCGGATAATATTCTGTATTATTCTAAAGTGGAACAGAATAAATTGATTCATTATTTAATTCCCAAAAAATTGTATGATGGAAAATTGGTTGATGACAATTTAACGGCTAAAATCAACGATCAGTTTTTATATATTAACCTCGAAAACGGATTATTGAAATATGATTTAAAATCTATACGTCGTGAATTACCAAAGATTAAAATTAAAGCAAAAATCAATCAAACGGTTTTGAATAATGAGCCTAATATTGAGTATTCAAATAATTATATAGATTTTTATGTTTCAATTGTGAATGATGATTTTGCGAATTATCAATTATATTATCAATTAAATAACTCTAAAATTCAACCACTTAATCAGCCAATAATTAATTATAAACAATTAGAAAGTGGTTCATATCAATTGTCAATTTATGCTTTAAAAGATGGAAATTTTGTTGAGTTGAATCATTTTGATTTTAGGGTTAAAAAGATTTGGTATTTATCAAATTTGATGATATTATTTTATATTTTATTAATTGTTGGATCGATTCTGGCTATTTATAAGTATAACAGAATGAAGTTGAAACAAAGTTTCAGAATTAAACAAAAGCAATTTGAATATGAATTGAATTTGATGGAAATGAAACATCAACAAGAGTTGAAAGAATTAAATCATCATAAAGAAAAACAACATTTAGAAACTTCTTTACAAACGAAATCTACAGAATTGGCAGGACAAGCTTTGAAATTAGCTAATCAACGTGCTATGATCCTAGAAATTAATCAATTGTTTTCTCAATTGGAAATGAATGAAATCAATAAAAAATTAAAAAAGAAATTTGAGAAAACGTTTTCGGAATATAGTTACAACAGAAATGAATGGCAAAATTTCGAATTAAATATTCAGGAAATTCACCAAGATTTTATTAAGAGATTAGCTGACAAGTATTCTAATTTAACTGCGAAAGACTTAAAACTGTGTGTATTCCTTCGAATGAATTTATCAACCAAAGAGATTGCTCCTTTAATGCACCTTAATTATCGATCAGTAGAACTACAACGATATAGATTACGCAAAAAAATGCAAATTCCTTCTGAAATAAACCTAAATAAGTATATGATTAATTTTTAAATATCGGAAAATAAATTACATCATAACTACATCATGTTGTAAATGTAATGATTTATAATTATTTGGTATTTAGTATTATATATTTTATTTTTTTAGAAAATTATTCTAACTAAAATTATTACTTGTTAATCAAGTGTTAAAACATTCTATTTTTGAAATAACCATTTATTGAAATAGAATGAAAAAATATTTTCTTCCATTATTTATTCTCGGGTCTTTCTGTGTAAATGCCCAAGTTACTAACGATTCTATACAGATAGGAGATCCTTTTGAAAGTGATTCTATTATACTAGATCAAGCCGTTGTGGTTGGGTATGGTACTGTTAAGAAATCAGATCTTACATCAGCTGTTTCATCAGCTAATGCTAAAGACATTACGCAAATTGCAAGTACAACTGCCATGCAGTCTTTGCAGGGTAAATTAGCTGGTGTTAATATTATTAATACGGATACTCCAGGAGGTACACCAACTGTTTTGGTTCGTGGAATGGGTACAGCTTTGGGAGGTAAAGCTCCTTTGTATGTTGTGGATGGGTTAATTGTTCCAAATATTAATAATATTAATCCAAATGACATTGAAAAAATTGATGTTTTAAAAGATGCAGCATCTTCAGCTATTTATGGAGTTCGTGGTGCAAACGGTGTTGTTGTTGTAACAACTAAACGTGGTAAAACAGGAAAGATAAGAGTTAACTATGATTCATATATTGGAGTAAGAAATACTATGAATATGGTAGATATGGCTGATGCTAATCAGTACATAACTTATTTTAACGAGCAAAGAAAAGCAACAGGAGGTTCTTTGATTTCTACAAATCAACAATATAACACGAATTGGTTTGATGAAATGTTAACCACAGGACAGTTAGTTAGTAATAATGTTTCGTTGGCTGGTGCTGGAGAAAATATTAATTACATGTTCAGTATTAATAATTTCGAAGAGAAAGGAATTTTAGAAGGAAATAACTTCAAAAGAACAACTGTTCGTAGTAACAACGATTACAAATTGTTTGATGGAGTTTTAAAGATTAAACAAAACGTTAGCGCTACATTTTCTAGAGAAGTTCCTAAACCATATGGAGCATTTGATACAGCTTACCGTCAGTCACCATTAGTTCCTGTAAAATATGATAACGGAAGATGGGGTTTACCTATTTTTAATACAACTACAGGAGAAGTAACATACGTTGCAAAACCAGGAGAGGTGACAAGTAATTTGAACTCTCATGGTAATCCAATGTCTACTTTATTCTATGATAATCAAAAAGCTAATTCTACTACGCTTCAAGGAAATATTGAAGCTGAACTAAAATTAGCAAAAGGTTTAACTGTAACTTCTCGTGCTGGAGGAACAAAATATTGGTACAAATACAGAGAATTTAATCCAATTAAAGAAAGATGGATTGCAGGTAATCCAATTAGAACTGCTGCTGAATTTGAAGATTTAAAAGCGAAAAATCCAGCAAGTTCAACTTATATGAATAACTCTCTAAATCTAATTAATGTAGAAACATTTAGATGGTCATGGGAAAATTTTGTAACATTTGATCGCAAATTTGGAGATCATTCGTTCAATGTTGTTGCGGGAGTTTCTGCTGAAAAAATGGGTATTGGTCAATATTCAGATATCACAGTATATGATGTTCCTGATAAAGAACAATATTGGTCAGCTCATCATGCTTCTGGACAATACAAGGCTGCAATGGATCAAAATAATTACACTCCAATTGCTTATGCTTCTTATTTTGCGCGTTTACAATATAATTACGCAAATAAATACTACGTTTCTGGAATTATTCGTAGAGATGGCTCAAGTCAATTTAAACAAAACGAAAAATATTGGGGAACTTTCCCATCAGTTTCTGCTGCTTGGAATATTTCTAACGAAGAGTTCTTAAAAGATAGTAATGTAATTTCTTTCTTAAAACTTCGCGGAGGTTGGGGACGCTTAGGTAATGCAGATGTGCCATACAATTATACAACAATTTCTACTTCAACAGGTAGTGATAATGCGAATTATGTTTTTGGACCAGGTCAAGATTTAATTTATGGAGCTTATATCGGATCTCCAGCTTATGATATTTCATGGGAAATTGTAGATGAATGGAGTGCTGGTCTAGATTTCGAGTTATTGAAAGGTAAATTATCAGGAAGTTTAGATCACTACAACAAGACCACGAAAAATGCCATCTTAAATATTAAACAAATAGGATCGTCTCCTTATGAAAAAGATTTTTATGACCATGCTGCAAAAGTAGTAAATCAAGGTTTTGAAATTGCTTTGAATTATCGTAATGAAACAGCTGGAGGATTTAGATATTCGATAGGTGGTAACTTTAACTACAATGAAAATGAAGTGAAGTCTGTGAAAGAAGGATATTCTGGAATGACAGGAGGTTCTTTAGAAAATGGACAAATTACAAAACGTTTAGAAGCTGGTCAACCACTTGGTTCTTTCTGGTTATATGAAGTAGAAGGTGTTTGGCAAACACAAGATGAAATAAATAGCAATGCTCATTTATCAAGTGCTCGTCCAGGACATTTACGCTACAAAGACCAAAATGGAGATGGAGTTATTGATGATCGTGATAAAAAATTCATGGGATCATATATTCCAAAATATAACTACGGAATCAATGTTAGTTTAGAATATAAAAATTTCGATTTAACGATTAGCGGTTACGGAGTTGGAGGTAACAAGATTTACAATGGTAACAAAAATACACGTTTAGGAGGGGAAAATATAACAGTTGATATGTATAACGATCGTTGGACAGGAGCTGGTAGTACAAATTCTCATCCAGGAGCGGAGCGTGATCAAGTTGCTTCTTCTTACTATTTAGAAAAAGGAGACTACTTCCGTTTAAGTAACGTAACATTAGGATATAATTTTCGTGATAAAATAGATTTTATTAAAAATCTGAGAATCTATGCGAGTGCTCAAAATTTATTTATCATTACAAAATATTCAGGATTTACACCAGAGTTAAACGCATATAATAATGAAGGGGATCCATATGGTACTACTGGTGTAGATATCTCTGCATATCCAAATGTTAGAACATTTTTAGTTGGATTAAACGTAGAATTCTAATCTAGAAAATTTTAAAAAAATGAAAAAAAATATATTTAAAATAGTAACATTAGCTTCTATTCTTTCAATCGGAACATTAAGTTCATGTACAAGTGATTTTTTGAATGTAGATTCTCAAGAAAATATAGCTATTGATGATCAAGCTTCTCAATCTCCAGAAAAATATGTGAATGGTATTTACGGAATGTTTACAGATTGGGATTATGCATTCTCTTGGTTAGGAGTTACTGAAATGATTTCTGATAATGCAGATAAAGGAAGTTCCTCTACAGATAATGGTGGAGATAAAAGAGATTTAGACGAATTATTACATAGTTCTACAACTGGTTCTATCGAAGCTATGTGGAAACGTTTTTATAAAACAATTGGTAGAGCGTCATATTCTATAAAATATACGACAGAATCATCAATCACAGATGCAGAAAAAAATAGATTAATTGGGGAAGCAAAATTTTTGAGAGCTGTTTCTTATTTCTATTTGGTTCGTATGTTTGGAGATACTGTGATACAGGAGTTAGATGTTCCGGCGTCTTATTCAGTACGTAAACCAAAAGCAGAAGTTTATGCATACATTGAAGCAGATTTATTAGATGCAATATCAAAACTTCCTACTAAAAATGAATATGCTGCAAAAGACTTAGGCCGAGCTACAAAAGGAGCTGCGCAAGCATTATTGGCAAAGGTATATTTGTACCAAGCAAAATATCAACAAGCTTATGATATGGCAACAACGGTTGTTAATTCAGGACAATATGGTTTAGAAGCAGATTACGCAACGACTTGGCGAGTAGAAACCGAAAATGGAACGGAATCTTTATTTGAAATCCAAGCTCGTGGAGATGCTGTTGCGCATGGCGTTCAACAATATTCAGAAACTCAAGGAGCTCGTGGTACTGGAGGTTGGGGATGGGGATTCAATGTTCCTTCTCAAAATTTATTAGATGCTTTTAATGCTGAAGGAGATGCTATTCGTCGTGATGCAACAATCATTTTTAGAGGTGAAACTTTATATGACGGTCGTTTAGTTCCAACATCGGTAGAAAACCCAATGTATAATGAAAAAGCGTATTCAAGTGCGAATCTTGGTTCTGCGGATGGAGACAAAAACATTCGTGTAATTCGTTTTTCTGAAGTTTTATTAATTCAAGCCGAAGCAGCAAATGAAATTGGGCAAGATGCTTTAACACCTCTTAATCGTGTTAGAACACGTGTAAAATTAGCTCCAATAGCAAGTATGTCTAAAGATCAATTACGATTAAAAATTTGGAATGAAAGACGTTTGGAGTTAGCATTCGAGCACGATCGTTGGTTTGATTTAGTTCGTACAGGACAAGCTAAAGACATGATGGCTCTTGATGGAAAAACATTTGTTACAGGTAAACATGAGTTATTCCCAATTCCAAATGCTCAATTAATTCAAACTCCAACAATGACTCAAAACCCAGGTTGGTAATGATTAAATTAAATAAAACAATAGTTACTTGCGCTCTTTTATGTGGCGCAAGTGCTTTTGCTCAAACAAAACAAGAAAATAAGCTGTTAGATAAAGTTCAAAAACAGACGATTCAATATTTTTGGGATTACGCTGAACCTCATTCAAAATTAGCTCGTGAACGTTTTCATCCTGATGGTTTTTATCCAGAAAATGATTCAAATATCATTACAACAGGAGGAACAGGATTTGGATTAATGAGTTTAATTGTTGGTATTGATCGCGAATTTATTCCAAGAAAAGAAGCAACTGAACGAATTTTAACAGGGTTGAAATTTTTACAAAATGCAGATCGTTTTCATGGAGCTTGGCCACATTGGTTAAATGGCGAAACAGGAAAAGTAAAAGCTTTTAGTACATACGATAACGGAGGTGATTTGGTAGAAACTGCATTTCTTGCTCAGGGGTTAATTTGTTTGAAAGAGTATTTCAAAGATTCTAAAAATGAGAAAGAAATAGAGATTTCGCAATTAGCTGATCAACTTTGGAAAGAAATCGATTTCAATTTTTATACACGAGGAGAAAATGTGTTGTACTGGCATTGGTCTCCAAATTACGAATGGAAAATCAATTTTCCTTTAAAAGGATTTGATGAAACCATGATTACGTATGTTATTGCTGCGGCTTCTCCAAAACATTCTATCAATTCAGAAGTTTATTACAGCGGTTGGACGAGAAATGGTGATATAAAATCAAATGATTCTGCATACGGAGTTCCATTAATTGTAAAGCATAACGGAGCTAATAAAAATGTTGGACCTTTATTTTGGGCACAATATTCATTTATTGGACTTAATCCAAACAATTTAATAGATGGAATTGGTATTGATTATGGAAAAGTAGTGAAAAATCAAGCAAAGATTCATTACATCTACAATCAACAAAAAAAGGAAAGTTTCAAGAAGTACAAAAAAAATATGTGGGGATTAACGGCAAGTTATACCTTCAATCCAGATGGAACAGAAGGTTATACAGCACATTCTCCATTAAATGACAATAATGTAATTACGCCTACAGCTGCGTTATCGTCTTTCCCATATACACCGAAAGAATCTATGGATTTCTTGAAGTTTATTTACGAAAAACAAAACAAAAGCTTGATTGGAGTAGCAGGTCCGTATGATGCGGTTGATGTAAAAAATGATCGAGTGATTACAAAATATTTGGCGATAGATCAAGGAACAATTACACCAATGATAGAGAATTATCGCTCTGGATTATTGTGGAAATTGTTTATGCAAAATGAAGATGTACAAAGAGGTTTAGATAAATTGAAATTCAAAACAACAGCCTCGAATTAAAATCAAAAAAATGAAAAAACTAATTTATTCAATTGCTTTCTTAGGATTAGCATTCAATACTTATGCGCAAAAAATAAAGTTTGATAAATCAAAATCGAAATCAGAATTTATTGATTATGTGATGAGTCAAATGACGATTGATGACAAAGTAGGTCAGATGGTACAATATACCTATGACGGAGGTGATGTTACAGGATCTGCAATTGATAAAAATTATATAAAATACACGAAACAAGGTATGATGGGGTCCGTGTTTAACGCAACGACAACAGATATTACTAAAAAATTACAAAAAATAGCTGTTGAAGAAACACGTCTTGGAATTCCATTAATTTTTGGATACGATGTAATTCATGGTTACGAAACTATTTTCCCAATTCCACTTGGTGAAGCTTCTTCTTGGGATTTAAAAGCAATTGAAAAATCGGCTCGAATTGCTGCTGAAGAAACAGCTGCAGGTGGAGTTCATTGGACTTTTGCTCCGATGGTTGATATCGGTTTTGATCCTCGTTGGGGACGTGTTTCTGAAGGTGCAGGTGAAGACACTTTCTTAGGAAGTAAAATTGCAATAGCGCGTGTTAATGGTTTTCAAGGTAAAAGTTTATATGATTTAAATACCGTTTTAGCGTGTACAAAACACTTTGCAGGATATGCTTTAGCGCAGGCTGGTCGCGATTATGGTTCGGTAGAAATTTCTGATCGTTTCTTAAGAGATTATATTTTGCCGCCTTTCAAAGCGACTGTTGATGCAGGTGCTGGATCTTTCATGACGTCTTTCAACGAAATTGGAGGAGTTCCTTCTACAGCAAGTAAATATTTGTACGATCAAATTTTGCGTAAAGAGTGGAATTATAAAGGGTTTGTTGTAACAGATTATACGGCGATTCAGGAATTAGTTCCTCATGGAATTGCAAAAGATTTGGAAGAAGCAACTCTAAAATCGGTTGAAGCAGGAATTGAAATGGATATGATGAGTGGTGCTTTTCTTAATCATTTATCAAAATTAGTAAAAGAAGGAAAAGTAAAACAAGATGTGATTGATACTGCGGTTCGTAGAATTTTAGAAGCTAAATATGATTTAGGTCTTTTCGAAGATCCATATCGTTATTCAAATGCAAAACGAGAGAAAGAAACGGTAATGAAACAAGAGTTTTTAAATGAAGCTCGTGATGTTGCGCGTAAATCAATGGTTTTATTAAAGAATGATAAACAAATTTTACCATTAAAAGAATCTCAAAAAGTTGCAGTTATTGGACCTTTAGTTAAAGATGAGAAAAATATCATCGGAAACTGGGCTGCACGTGGAGATCGTTATGGAAAAGCGTGGTCTGTTTGGGAAGGTTTGAATGATGTTTTAGGTAAAAACGCAAAAATTACTTACGCACAAGGAACAGAACTTAATTCATCTAAAACTGATGGTTTTCAAGAAGCAATTAATGTAGCGAAAAACTCGGATGTAATTGTTGCGGTTATGGGAGAAAACGAGAATCAAACAGGTGAAGCGGCTTCTCAAACAAATATAGATTTACCAGGAAATCAGAAAGAATTATTAAAAGAATTAAAGAAACTTGGTAAGCCAATTGTTTTAGTTTTAATGTCTGGTCGTCCAATGACAATTTCTTGGGAGAATGATAATATGGATGCAATTTTATATGCATGGTATCCAGGAACAATGGGAGGTTTAGCGATTACAGATGTTTTATACGGTAAATATAATCCTTCGGCTAAAACACCTATGACATTCCCTCGCTCTGTTGGTCAAATTCCAATTCATTACAATCAAAAAAATACAGGTCGTCCTTATTTAGGAGAAAGTGATGTAGAGCAAAAATATAAATCTCGTTATACAGATTCTCCAAATTCGCCTTTATATCCATTTGGTTACGGTTTAAGTTATACAACGTTTGATTATAGTAACTTGAAGTTGAATAAATCGATAATGAAAAATGGAAAAGATGAAATCAAAGTAACTGTAAATGTTAAAAATACAGGAAACTACGATGGAGAAGAAGTGGTACAATTATATGTTCGCGATTTAGTAGGAAGTGTAACGCGTCCAGTTCGTGAATTGAAAGGTTTTGATAAAGTCATGATTAAGAAAGGAGAAACAAAAACAATTACGTTTACATTAACTCCAGAAGATTTAAAATTCCACGATATCAATATGAACTATGTTGCAGAAGCAGGAGATTTCGACATTTTTGTTGGAGGAGATTCTAACGCTTCACTTAAAACAAGTTTTACTTTAGTTGATTAAATTCCTCATATATAGTTAGAAATTTAGTTTTATTTCTCAACCAAGTAAGTATGTAAGTGCTTACTTGGATTTTTACAAAAATTCACACATGAAAAAATATATTAGTTTAAGTTTAGTTTTAATCATGACAATGATAGGTTTTGCTCAACAAAATATATCAATTATGTCTTACAATATTAGATTAGCTTCTGTTGATGATGGCGCAAATCATTGGAATATTCGCAAACAAAAATTGGTTGATTTAATCAAATATTATGATGCTGATTTTGTTGGTGTACAAGAAGCGCAAGTTCCTCAACTAGATTTTATCAAACAAAATGATTCACAATTAGATTTTATCGGAGAACCTCGTTCAAGTGATAAAAATGCTGAATATTCGGCGATTTTTTACAAAAAAGATCAATACAAAGTTTTAGAACAAAAAACGATGTGGTTGTCAGAAACGCCAGAAAAAGAATCAAAAGGTTGGGATGCAGCATACAACAGAATTATCACTTACGGATTATTTCAAGACAAGAAAACAAAAAAGAAATTTTGGGTAATCAATACTCATTTTGATCACGTTGGAAAAGTTGCGCGTCAAAAATCATTAGAATTAATCGATCAATTAATTCATGATTTAACAAGTAAAAAAGATTATCCAGCATTTTTTATGGGAGACTTTAACATGAATCATGATGATGCCTCTGTAAAATATATTCAAAACAAATATTTAGATACTCGCCTTAATGCGCAAATGGTTTATGGACCAGATTTTACATGGGAAGATTTCAAATTCAATGTAAAAGGAACAGAAATTTTAGATTACATTTTTTACAAAAAGAATTCAAAAGTAACGTGTAAAAGTTTCAATACGATTGATGATTTCTACGATTTCAAATATCCATCAGATCATTTACCAATTTTAGCCAAATTTTTAATTCAATAATAATTATGACAAAATCACATTTGAAATATCCTCTTATTGCAGCTTTATTGTTAAATTATTTTGCCGTAAATGCGCAAGATTTTAAACTTTCGAACAAGAAAATCGAAATATATACAACTGCTAAAAATACGAATCAACGTATCGCAAAATGGACAGATAAGTTAGCTGTAAAAAAGTTTCCACAACCAAAAGAAACAGATATTGCAATTTTTATTGATCCAAAACGTAAATTCCAAAAATTTGAAGGAATTGGAGGAGCTATCACAGATGCTTCAGCAGAAGTTTTAGCAAAATTGCCAAAGAAAGCGCAACAAGAAATTATCAAAGCTTATTATAGCGAAAAAGAAGGAATTGGTTATTCGTTGATTAGAACAACAATAAATTCGAGTGATTTTTCGAGCGATAGTTACACGTATGTAAAAGATAATGATAATGAGTTAAAAACTTTTGACATTGCACATGATTTGAATTATAAAATTCCGATGATTAAAATGGCAAAAGCAGAAATGAAAGATGCTTATCGTTTATATGCAAGTCCTTGGAGTCCGCCAGCTTGGATGAAAACGAATAACAGTATGTTAAAAGGAGGTTCTTTGAAACCTGAATATTACCAAACTTGGGCTAACTATTTTGTGAAATTTATCGAGAATTATGAGAAAATTGGTTTACCAATTTGGGGAGTTTCTATTCAGAACGAACCAATGGCAACGCAAACATGGGAATCGTGTATTTATACAGCTGAAGAAGAACGTGATTTCTTGAAAAATAATTTAGGTCCGACTTTTCACCAAAAAGGATTAAAAGACAAAAAAATTATTGTGTGGGATCATAACCGTGATTTAATTTACCAGCGTGCTTCAACTATTTTGAATGATCCTGAAGCTGCTAAATATGTTTGGGGAGTTGGTTTTCACTGGTACGAAACATGGAACGGAAGCGTGAATTTATTCAATAATGTAGCGTTAACTCACGAAGCTTTCCCGAATGTTAATCTAATTTTTACAGAAGGTTGTAAAGAACAATTTGATTACAATCAAATGGGAAATTGGGCATTGGGTGAAAAATATGGTTACAATATGATCAACGATTTTAACTCCGGAACAGTTGCTTGGACAGATTGGAATGTTTTGTTGGATGAAAAAGGAGGACCAAATCACGTAGGAAATTTCTGTTTTGCACCAATTCATGGTGATACTAGAAATGGACAAGTTACGTATACAAATTCGTTTTACTACATTGGTCAGTTCTCAAAATTTATTCGTCCAGGTGCGCAAAGAATTGCAGCATCGTCTAATCGTTCAGATTTAATGACGACTTCTTTTGTAAACAAAGACGGAAAAGTTGTGGTGGTTGTGATGAATCAAACAGATAAACCTTATCAATATAATTTATGGATAGAAGGAGAAGCTGTTGAGGTGAATTCGCAAGAACATTCGATTAGCACAATCATTATTTCGTAAAAAAATAGAATAATTAAAGGGAAAATTATTTATAGTAAATTGCTTGACAAATTGACAACGTAAGAAGTTAAAGTCAAGCAATTTTTATTTAAAATAGAAGAAAATGAAATATTTAGTTGCCTTATTTTTAATGATAAGTTATACATATGCGCAGAAAACGATAGTATATGATAAAAAAAATAATTTAGCGTTTGATATTTATTATCCGAAAAACTATAAAGAGAATCAAACCTATAATGTATTTGCTTGGGTACACGGAGGCGGATTTTCAGGAGGAACAAGAGCGGATAAAGAAGAAATTGAACGAATGAAAGATGCTCAAGAAAGAGGTTTCGTAGCTGTTTCTATCTCGTATAGATTATTGGCAAATTCTTCGGCTGGTTTTGGGTGTGATTTGCCAAAACAAGAAAAGTTGATGATTTTTAAAGAAGCCTCTTTTGATGTTTTAACTGCGCTAAATTTTATTCAAAATAATTCAAAAGAACTTAAATTCTCGATTAATAAATTAATTTTAGGAGGAAGTAGTGCAGGAGCGGAGACTATTCTAAATGCTTATTATTTGAGAGATTTATGGTACGGAAATCAATTCAATCAAGTTAAAATTGATGGTTTAGTAAGTTATGCAGGAGCGATTGTAGACAATCGTTATGTTACAAAATCGAGTGTTTTGCCAACAGTTTATGTACATGGTTTAAGCGATGATGTTGTACCAGCTTACAATGCGCCACACAGAAGTTGTTTGGATAATCAACCAGGATTTTTTCCTTTAAATGGTTCTGCTACTTTAGAAGATTTGAATAGAAAATATAGTCAGGCATCTTTTGCTATTTTCTCTAATTCAGGAAAACATGAATGGTCTGGATTAAGAAAACAATATTTAGACGAAGTTTTCAATTTTATTAATCAATCAATAATTGGAAATAAAAAAGTAAATAATCGAATAATTGTTGACTAATAAAAATATAAGTACATGATAAATTATTTAATGATTATAAATATAAAACAAACAAAGAGCAAAATTTCTTCTGCTCTTTGTTAAATAACCTAACCAACTTTATACTATGAAAAATCTGTATAATCTTTAAACTCCTTTGTTACGAATCACAAATAAGAATTGTAAATTTAGAAATACAATTATTGTTTTAAATTGATGTAGATCAAGAAATAATAATTAAACAAAATGTAGAATCTGATTCAGTTTTAGCTAATGGAACAATGACAATCACTCGAAAATCTGATAAAAAAAACTACAGTGATAAATTTTGAAGGAGGAACAGCTTGTTAATTCTTAAATAAAAAGACAAAGCAATTTGCTTTGTCTTTTATAGTTAGTTTTTGAGGATAAAATTAGAAATGACTTCTACTAATTCTA
>NZ_JAOCDJ010000013.1:0-69432 GCF_029840885.1 Empedobacter sp. GD03861 | reverse complement strand
TAAAAACTAATCTTTTACATTTACAAAAGATTAAAATTCAACTATGCACAAAAACATTTTATCTACAATAACTTATGTTGTAAAAACACGTTTTTGCACAAGCTCAAAAGAATTTCAAACAACTGAATTTAATTCGGATAATGGATTAAAAAACAGGTTGGATGCTTTTAGTTTTCTTGAAAATTACATCGAAATTATTTCAAATGAAGGTTTGCTACAAATTGAAAGTAATTTTATTCAACCAAAAGCAATTGATCGAATAAATACTGAAATCAATTTTCCTAACGGAAATAATTACAAACGTTTAAAACTAGTTAATCAAGAAGCTATTTTTATCACTCCAAATGAAACTGTTTTTCCTTATGGAATCAGTTTATCTTTTGTTTTAAATGAAGATTTCGATACTTTAAAAAAAGATAACGAATATGAAATTTATTCTTTAAAAAATTTTGAACAAATTAATTATTCTGAACAACTCAACAGTTTAATAAATGAATATAAATTACTGAAAAACTTAGGTTTTGAAGAACAAATAGATGCAATAAAATTAAATAAAAATCTATTCTCAAATTTTGATATTAAAGCTGATCATTTTGAAATTTTAGACACACCTTTTTTGTGGAATAACTCAACAAGACAATTTTTTATAAATAATATTTCGAACCGAGAATTTATTTTAGATTGTCTTTACGATCATCTTTTTCATTATCAAGATTTTGATTATGTTCAGTTTTTAGAAAAGAATTGTCCGAAAGAAATTGAAAAAAATATTTATGCAATGCTGCATGGTCAGGGAGGTTTATTATTTGTTGGTTATCATCCAGAAAATTTAACCGAAAGTATTATGAGTGATGTCGAATTAATTAATTATTACAATTTACTTGATGCAAATTTTTCTCAGGACGAATATTTATATAAAAATATTAATTTACAAATATTTAGTTTCAATGATTTTCCTGTTTTAGCAATTACGGTTTTTCCATTAAATGAAGAATCAAAAAAGAGTCATGCGTATAACCCTGATAAAATATTTGTACTGCAAAATAATCGATTCATTAAGATGAAAGATAATTAAAAAACAATATTATATTTTCAAAAAAACACAAATACATGAAAGACATCCGTAGATGTCTTTTTTTATTTCACAAAATATTCTATTTTAGACCTAATTTGTAAAATTTATCACACGAAATTACTTTAATTATGAAATTGATTAACACATTAACCTACTCTACAATTGTATTATCGTCTATTGCGGTACATGCGCAAGCACAAGAAAAATTAGACCCAACTGTACAAAGTTTTGTAACCGAAATTCAAAATAATTCGCAGTTGAAGAAAATTTCGCACGAATTATTAGACGGAATCGGACCTCGTTTAGTAGGAACTCCACAAATGGATCAAGCAGGAGAATGGGCAATTAAAACGTTGAAATCTTGGGGAATTGATGCCCGCCGTGAAGATTATGGAACATGGAAAGCATGGGAGCGCGGAATAACGCATGTTGATATGACGTATCCAAGAGCAAAATCTATCGAAGCTACTCAATTAGCATGGTCACCAGCAACTAAAAAAGCTGTGAATGCAGATGCTATCGCAATGCCTGTTTTCAAAACAAAAGCTGAATTTGACGCATGGTTACCTTCTGTAAAAGGAAAAGTTGTTTTGATGTCACAAAACCAATCATATGGACGTTCTGATTATCAATACAAAGATTTTGGTTTAGAGGATTTGTATAAAAAAGTTACTGAAACAAGAAAAGCTGAAGCCGAAGCTTGGGCAAATTCTATAAAAGTGACAGGTTACAACAACAATACACTTCCAGAAGTTTTTGAGAAAAATGGAGCTGCAGCGGTTGCAATTTCTTATTGGACAGGAATTATGGGAGCAAATAGAATTTTTGGTGCAAAAACGAAAACTATCCCAATGTTAGATATTTCGAATGAAGATTACGGAATGTTATATCGTTTAGCTGAAAATGGAACTGCTCCAAAATTGACTGTTAATGCACAATCTAAACACAATGGAGTTGCGAAAACATTCAATATTATTGGAGAAATTAAAGGAAAAGAAAAACCAAACGAGTACATTATTCTTTCTGCTCACTTCGATTCTTGGGATGGAGCGCAAGGAGCAACAGATAACGGAACTGGAACTATCACAATGATGGAAACAATTCGTACAATCAAAAAATTATACCCAAATAACAAACGTACAATTTTGATTTGTTTATGGGGAAGTGAAGAACAAGGATTGAATGGTTCTCGTGCTTTTGTAGAAGATCATCCAGAAATTATTAAAAACACTCAAGCTGTATTTAACCAAGATAATGGAACAGGACGTGTAGTAAACATCAATGGATCTGGTTTTGAAAAATCATATGAATACATGACGCGCTGGTTACAAGCTGTTCCTAATTTTATTACGAAAGAAATCAAGACAGATTTCCCTGGAATGCCAAGTGGTGGAGGATCGGATCATGCATCTTTTATCGCTGCAGGAGCGCCAGCTTTCGGACTTAGTTCATTAAATTGGGGTTACGGTACGTATACTTGGCACACAAACAAAGATACGTATGATAAAATCGTTTTTGAAGAAGTACAAACGAATGCAATTTTGAGTGCTACTTTAACGATGATGGCAGATCAAGAAAAAGATTTAGTAAGTCGTGAGCGTCGTATTTTACCTAATGGTAGAGACGGAAAACAGCAAGAATGGCCAGAGGTTAAAAGCCCGGCAAGAAATTCTGATACTTATTTAAAATAAGATATTTTCAAATAAAAAGTCCACTTTCAGTGGACTTTTTATTTCATATATTTAACTTTCTCTATAATCAACAAACGTAATTGGTTTTCTACTTTCTGGCTTGAAAACAATTGATTGTAATTCTTCAAAAGTTTCAAATTTTATAGAAGGCGTTACGCGTAATTTTGCTCTGAAATAATCTTTTATTTTTGCTAAAAAATCATCGGTTTCGTCTGTTGAAACTAATCGAATTAAAATTTCATCTGTTCCAAATTCGTTCGAATAAATTTCGATTAAATGTAATTTGATTTCATCAAAATGATTCAAAATATCATGTAAAGCTGGCGGATACAAGGTTGTTCCTTTGTACTTTATCATATGTTGCTTTCTACCTTCAACTGGTCCTAATCGATACGAATTACTCCCGCATTTACATTTATCGGAATGTTTGCGTACTAAATCACCTGTTTTAAAACGCAATAAAGGCATTCCTTCTATTCCTAATGTTGTAATTGTCAATTCACCTAATTCACCATCTTGTACAACTTCATTATTCTCGTCTAAAATTTCTGTGATAATCAAATCTGGCTGATGATGTCCTCCAACCGATTCATTACATTCTGTAAACGCTGTTCCCATCTCGGTTGAAGCATAAGTCGAAAAAAGTTGAATATCCCATTTCGAATTTATTTTTTGCGCCAACAAAGACGAATTCAAATCTTTATCACGCAACGACTCTCCAATACACAAAACCGATTTTACGGATGAATTTTGATAATCGATGTTATTTTTCTCTGCATAATCTAACATTTTCAATAAAAAAGATGGAACAGCAACCAAAAATTTGGGTTGATATTTTAAAATAGAATCCCATTGCAATTGCGGAACTCCAGCACCAACACGAATAACGCCCGCGCCTATTTTTCTCAAACCAAGAAAATACGCCAAACCAGCCATAAAACGACGATCAATCGTTGTCATCAATTGTACAACATCACCTTTTTGAACCCCAATTCGTTGAAAAGAATTCATTTCATTTGCTGCCAGACGATCTAAATCTTTATCCGTCAAACCAAATGTTACAGGATCACCTAAAGTTCCAGAAGTTGTTGAGTAATCAATAATTTCAGTTAATGGAACACATAAAAAATCAAAATTATATTGTTGCAAATCATTCTTCGTTGTAACAGGAATTAATTTTAAATCTTCCGTTGTTTGAATAGATTTCCAATCAATTTGATATTTTTTGAATAAATCTTGATAAAATTTGGAATGCGTCGCAAGATACTTTATCTGTTCTTGAAGTTTCTGATTTTGAAATTCTTTAATCTCTTCTAAAGATTGAAGTTCTAAGGATGTTAACGCGTTTTTCGAGAACATTTGGATAATTTTTTCTGAATTTTATTTCGGTCAGGAACTGTAGTCACCTCCTTTGTCAATGCTAATTTATAATAAAAACTCGCTTGTTGATAATCTTTCTGCTGAAAATAATAATCACCAACTTTGTCATAAACCAACCAAAAATCAGGATTATTTTGAATGTAACTTGTTAAAAAAGTTTCATCAATTTTCTTATTTTCTTTTATCAACTTACTTATTTGGTGTGTTTGTTCACGATATTTTTCATAATTAGAATAATCAGCAGATAAGACAAACTTGTCTTTTTCTATTCTCAAACTATCTACATTTAACATATAATTTGAAATAGAATCATTAAAAATTTTATTCAAATCATAAGCTGTAAACTCACCTAATTGATATGGATTTGACGAAACCCAAACCAATCGTTTATCTGGTTGAAAAACAACTGCGTGATGCGCCAATAGTTGATTCAAAGCCTTTTCATTTCCGTAACCTAATTTAGTGTTTTTCAAACCATTTGTATCACGCAATAATTCAACCATTTTAGTGGGATTTAGCTTATTTTCATTCGAAAGATGTTCTTCAATTTTTTCAAAACGATAAACCGAATGACTTTCCTCTTTTTGAATATTATTTCGCTTATCATCCAAATAAACATCACTCTGAAAATGGTTAGTACAAGCTAAATAAGGTTGATTTTGAACTTCATAAACACCAAACTTTTTAGGAGAAATTTCTATCAACACCACACGATGATCTTTTGAACTACCAATCATGATACTCTCAGAAACGAAAACCTTTTTAGTCTTTGCTATTTCAATTGCTTGATCAATCGTTGAGGCATATTGTAAAATTTCTAAAGCAACGAGAGAAATGGGCGTTTTTGCTTTAAGTGGAATAGAAGATTTTCCCGCATTTATCGTTACTGTAAGCCCTTCCAGATTCATTCCAGACGAAACACCAATCATTCCACCCCAAGTCACCGACATATATGGATAACCAGAATTTGGCTTGATAAACGAAATTATTTTATTCTTCGCAAAATCATCATTTGCATAAAAGTCAAAATTACGACCAATCAACAAACCTCCATCTTCAGATTTATTATCCAAAACAGCCAAAGATGAACAACCAACCAACATCAAATCATGCATAGCATGTCCTATATCGTGCGCCCCATGCAAAAAAAGATTGCGATTATATTTATCTATTAACGAATCGTAGCGATTATTTGCAGACTCAGAAAGTCCATAAATTTGTACTTTATATTCATTATTGACATATTTATGTAAATCTCGATTATAATATTTGAGTACTTTGAAAAGAAATTTTCTGCGCTTTTCAGAAGGAATAAAATCAGTTATCAAATTCATGAAAGATTGCTCTTGAAAAGCATATAATTCTTTCGTTAAAACACCTGTTTTTTGACCAATTTCTAACGGATCTCCCGAAACAAAAAGTTCCCAATTTTGTGTTTTATTTTTCTTTAAAAAATTATTTTCAATATAAAAAAGTGAATCATTGATCTCATTTCTACTATATTGTTTTGATTGAAAAGTAGACAAATCAGGACGATTTTCTAAACTTTTTCTAATGCCACAAGATATAAACGTAAAAAAAATAAACGTAAAAAAGTAAATAGTTTTATTCATTCGCATTTAGTTTTATTTCACGATGAACTTTATTCATTAAATAGTCAGCCCCAAGGATTTCGCAACACGTTACAAATGCACCAACCGTTACACCCAAAACTCCATGAACACGGACATTCTGACCAGTAAAAAAAACATTTTTTACTTTTGATCTTGGTGAAATAAATGTTTTCATCGGATGATTACTATCTTTCAAATATCCATACATATTTCCTTTTTCAGAACCTATAAAATCGCGATAAGATAAAGGCGTAGAAGTATGAATTGAAGAAATTTTTTCTCTAATATCAGGAAATTTTTTCTCTAATTTACGAATGATTAATTCCGTTTTCTGACGTTTAAATTCTTCATATTCTTCTCCTCTATTTCCGTAATTATCATTTATATCAACATTATACGATTCTTCCCATTTTTGTACTTCATCAAACATCATATACGTCATAACCGTCATACTTTCCGAATACTCTTCATCTTGTTGATCCATACTAAATGTTGCAATGTATGTATTTGGCCAATCATTTGTAGTTTTTTCGTAGCTGTCCCACACATCATTTATCGAGTTAAAATGATAAATATTATGATTGATATAGGAAAAACTTTTTGGCTTAAAAACAATATAAATAGTAAATGCAGAAGGCGTTACTTCCAAGCTTTTGACGCGTCGAGAAAATGGTTTACCAAACTTACGCTCGCCTAACATATCTATTGTTTTTTTAATGTCAATATTCGAAATGAATAAATTACCAAAGAAACGTTTTCCTTTTGTTGTTTTACAACCAATTACTTCTTCATTCTCGTTTTGTACAAATGATTTTATTTCTTGGTATTTATAAATTTCACCACCATATTTCTTCAGTTCTTTGATCAAAAGTTTTGCGATTTGACTTCCTCCATTTACACATCGCCAAGCCGAATGTATATAAGAGTTAACCGAAAGCGCGTGTATGTACAAAGGCGTTTTCTCTGCTTGGCCTACATAAAGAAAATTATTTCCTACTAAAACCGCTTTCAAACGCTTATTTGTGAAAACCGAATCGATGTATTCTTTCGCATTAAGCGACAAAAAATCTTCTTCATCAGCAAAAGTTCCGATATTCAAATTATACATAGGAAAAGCAGAACAAATTTCCTCTAATTTTTTGCTGTATTTGATTAAATTTTCTCTCTCTTCAGGAAAAAAAACAGCTAATTGATCAACAAAATTCTGATACGTTTGCGCAATTGGATATTCCTGAGAATCATCATCAAACGAAATCATATCAAAACCATTTTTATTCAACTGGCGCAATTTCAATTTGTCGGATATATTCAAATAACTGAAATAGTTATAAAAATTTTCTCCTTTATCCAAACCTCCAACATAGTGAACACCAGTATCAAAAATTGTTTTATTTCGAACAAAAGTTTGCAAATTCCCTCCAAACTGATTGTTCTTTTCTAATACAACAACTTTCTTTCCTTCTTTTGCCAAAATAAGCGCAGAAACAAGTCCTCCCAAACCACTACCAATAACGACTACATCGTAATGAGATTCAGAATTATTTTGTGTAAATTGTGTATTCATTTGTTTCGGTTTGTTGGGCAAAACTTGTAAAAAGTGATTCGTCAATATTTCTATTCTTTAAAACAACAATTTTCTCAAATTGATTTATTGTTTCTTGATAAATATTTTCAATATCAGTAGAAATTAAAAGCGTCTTATAATCATCTATAACATCAAGATCAGAACGATATTCTAACGAACGAATTTTTGTAATGTAATTTGTTGCTGCAATCTCTCGCTTTTCTTCCTCTTTTACAAACGTTATTATTTTTCGGTTTGCTTGTTGCATCAATAATAAAAAATCAATTTGTCCAAAATCATTCGAAAAATGAACTATTTTTTCATCTTTTGTAAATGCATTATTTAATTGATGATAAACAGATTTATTCAAACTAAAATCCTTTTTTACAACTTGAATAATTTCAGATTCTTTGTACAAAAAACTTAAAAATAATTTCTGTTTCCAATAGTTTTTATCTTCATATTTATCTCGAATTTCTTGAAAATTATTTTTAAATTCCTTACTGATTCTTTTAGTTCGTTCTGAATAATTCAAACCATAGTTTTCATCATTCCAAGCAATTCTTTTACCTATTATTGAATAAATATGTCCATCAAAAATTAAAAAATCTCCTTTTGGAATAATCTCTGAATTTCCATGAATATAAATTGGTAAAATATCAAGTTTCAATTTCTCCGCCAAATAAAATGCACCTTTATGAAAACGATTAATATTATTCGTTCGAGAACGTGTTCCTTCAGGGAAAATCATCAACGAAAACTCATTCCCAATTCGAGTTTTAATCTCTTCAATATTATTTTCAACACCGTTTGAAACAGGATAAAAACCTGCCATTTTCACAGCTCGACCAAAAATCGGCGATTTATAAACCCAATCGTTCACTAAGAACACAATTTTAGGCGTACACATTCCAATCGCCAACGTATCCAAGAACGAAGTGTGATTCGCAATTATGATTGACTGTTTCTTGAAGTCTTCTTGATTTGGATTAATAATTTTCTTGACAACAGTTGGCTTTAACATCAACACAGATTTCATAAAAGTTGACATTCCCCATCCAAAAAGTGCATATTTTCTTTCTTTCGAAATTGGTAAAATAAGCATCAAAAATCGAAGAATTAATGAAGTTACCGTACCAAATAATCCAAAATAAATGAAGAAAATTCCACTTTGAATTGCTAACCACAACGTCATTGGACTTTTACCTTTTTTAGGACGATTTGAGATGAAAAATCGAAATAAAATTGGGTAGAAAATAAATGTAATCACTAGCGCTGCCACAACTCCAACTAACGAAACTGATGCAATTGATTTTAACGCTGGATGTTTGGCAAAAATTAACGCTCCAATTGCTAAAATTGTCGTGATAACTGCTAATAAAATCGAAGTGCGATAAGTAGGCATTTCATCTTTTCCAGTCGTATATTCTTTTTGTAAAGCACTCGTCATAAAAATACTAAAATCTACTCCATGACCAAAAACTAATGTACATACAATACTACTGAAAATATTGAATTTAATATCAAAAAGTCCCATCAATCCAGCTGTAACCAAACCTGATAATGCGATAGGAATCGCACTAATAATAACCAATTCGATACGTCGAAAGAAATACCACAATATTAATAAAACAGCAATAAATGAGTAATTGACAAGATTATTAAAATCAGTAGCTAAATTTCCTAAAAAGTTTTCGTTTAACTGTTTACGATCAATTACAATTGTTTCTTTATTATGATATTGTTGAACAAAATTTTCTCGGCTTTCTTCTTTTAATTTTACTAAAGTTGAGATCGTATAAAAACCATTTTTATGAGAAACAAATTCTTCAAAAAGCGAAGGATTAAACGCGCGGTAATCTTCTAATTTTAAAGGTTTATATGCTTTATCGAAAATTGAGAAAAATTGAGTATAAATTTCTTCTTTAAAACCATATTTTTTTCCATCCTTGATAAACTCATTTTTCACAAAATTCACTTTCTCTGAAGTCCAAAAATTTTCCCAATCTTTAATTTTTTCTTGTTGAACTGAAATTGGTAAAACCAACGATTGAATGGAATTATAACTTAAAATCTCATCCTTATTTTCTGCTAGTTCAAGCTTATTTGTTAACGCAATATTTTGATTTAAAACATCTTCTACATTGTTTCCATAATTGACAACATACAACGATTTTGAGATAGAATTTGAAGAAGTTTCTAGCTTTTGTTCCGCTATTTTTTGATCGGTTGGAACGTAATTCAATTTGGATAAATCTTTATCAAAATTGACATTATTAAACGTAAAACAACTCACAATAATCAAAAGAACACAAGCACCAATCAATATCTTGTTATTATGAAATGAAAAGAACGCTAACTTCTCTATTATTGAAGAATTATTTTCAATCGCATCTTGTTTTGGATGATATAAATGTGGAATAATCAATAAAGAAAAAATACCAGAAACAATAACTGTTATTCCAGCAAAAATTCCTAAATCTTTCAACACATCTGATTTCACAAAAAGTAAACACAAAAATGCAATCGCTGTTGTCGTACAGCTCATGATTAACGGTTTCGTAATCTCTCTAAACAATGTTTTAGAATCGCTATTGTGCTTATAATGCGTCATGATATGCAGCGAATAATCAATTGTTATTCCTAATAAAACTGCTCCAATACTCAATGAAATTGCAGAAATTGTACCTTGAATAAAATACAAAAGTGCCAAAGCGAAGAAAAAACCAAAAACGGAAGGAATAAAAATAATTATCGGAATGTAAATTTTTCGATAGAATACAATTAAAATGATCATTAATGTAATCATCGAAATCAAAACGGTTGTTATAATATCTTGTTTAATTTGTTTTGCATTCGCAACTGCAATAAAGCTTGAACCGAAATAACTCAATGTTGATTTTCCGCTATATTCTGGATTTAAATGCTGTTGAATTTCTTCTAAACGATTAACAAATTCAGTATTATGTTCTGTTTCACTTCCTGAAAATTTAGGATTGATAAAAAGAAATAATTTCGAATGATCTTTCGTCACAATAAATCCATTGTAAACTTCGAAATCATCCGTCAAAATCTTTTCTTTTAAACGATTTAATGCAACAAAAGTCAACCCAAGCGGATCTTTCAACATAAATTCTTTTGAAACAATTCCAGTCGGTGTAATCAAACTTTTGTAATTACTTTCAACAATAGAAGCAATCGAATCTTTTAAGAGTTTTTGTTCTAACTTTTTATAATCTTCTTTCTCTAAAAAAAGTGGCAAATTTTGATGAACGAAATCAAAAGTCGAAGCAAAATTATCTAAATCATATTGCCCCTGAATATCATTATAATAGTTATTTAACGGCTGAACACTATCTAAAAAATCTGTTGCCTGTGCCGTCATATCATCAAGCGTTCCAGCTTTATCTTTTTCGATAATCACCGCAACTTTATCCGTAAATTTTAATTGAGCAATAACCTTTGCCATTGCATCATTTTTCTCATCTTTCGGAATGATTCGCGTAATATCTTCTTCAAATTTTAGTCGATTTGCAAAAAATGCACAAGCAACTAAAAAGAGAATAAAAAACAATACACTCAACCATTTATTCGCTTTGATTTGTAAAAATATGTTATAGAAAAATTTATGCATTCTTAACCTTCTTTTGACTGAAATAAGTTAACAAAAAATAACTTACAATTCCACTAACAATACTACAAAAAGTTGCTAAAACTAGGCTTCCGACAATATAACGAAGCAGATTTTTTTTGATAATTTCAAAAGAAACCAAACTCAAATCCAATTGAAAATTGTCTTGCAAAATAAATCCCCCAGTCAACAAAGAAAGATAAATAATTATCGAAATCATTGGCGGAATACTAATGTTGGAACAAAAGAAACTAATCACTTTATTAAGACGAAACATCGACGCTAAAAAAATGGATAAAAAAGTTTGAAAGCCCCAAAATGGAGCGATTCCAAGGAAAATTCCCAAAGCAATTGAAAGCGCTTTTACTTTATTACTATCATTACTTCCTAGGATATCTTCTTTAATGAATGTTCGTATATTTTTTTTTTGAAACTGAAGAAAAAATTTCGTGGTTTGATGTAAAAAATTGTCAAAAAAACCAGAAAAGTATTCAAAATACTAATTCGCGTAAAATCTTGACATGGACGAAAATGTGAAACTCGTTCGTTTGGATCGTACAAAATATCAATCGGAATATTGGTCACCTCAACTCCTTTCCAAGCTGTTCGTACAATAATCTCAATTTCGAATTCGAATTTATTTGTCCAAAACTTTTTCGGAATAAATTTCAACGGATACAAACGATAACCAGATTGTGTATCATTCAGCTTAATTCCAGTCTCGAACCAAAACCAAAAGTTAGAAAACTTATTTCCAAAACTACTTTTCTTCGGAATTCCATCTTGTTCCATTTGACGACTTCCAATAATTAAAACAGGTTTATTTTTTTGATCTAATTCTGTAATAAAATTTGGAATATCATGTGGAAAATGTTGACCATCCGAATCGATTGTCAATGCATATTGGTAGCCTTTTTCTCGCGCAGTTTTAAAACCAATACGTAGTGCATTTCCTTTTCCTTTGTTCTCTGAAAGTTCAACAACAATAAACTGATTCTGATAATCTTTTAAAATTTCAGAAGTAGAATCCGTCGATCCATCATTTATAACTATAATTTGATTCGTGTAATCTAAAACTCCGTCAATCACACGCTTCAATGTTTTATGATTGTTGTAAGTCGGAATAAGTACACAAACTTTTTGTTCGTCTATTTTATGTCGAATAATCGAAAAATCCATTGATTAATTTAGTTTTTTCAGCTGTTGCGCTGTAAAAGTATTGTATTTTTTGGCGTGCGATTTCACCAAAGTTTTAACTTCTTTTGGTGCAGAACTATAATTTTCGACAATAAATGTTTTATCTTCTTGTATATTTTGATTGTATTTGATAAACTTTGGAATATTCTCTTGAATAATCAATCGAATTAAACGATTTTCAACATCTTTCGAGTCCTTTTTTATCGAATTATTGATCAAAGTTGCTCCATCTGTAAAATATTGTTTCTTCGTTTCCTTATCTTTTATATACCTTGCTTTCAGAATTTTAGACGCACCTTTATATGCAATAATTGTTTGATTATCACCTGAATAATTATCTAATTTATTATACAAAATAGATACATTATTCGATGATTTTGAAGCGTTTTCAAAATCTGTTCTCAATTCGGATAAGGTTAATCCAAAGAAAAATGAAACCGATAAAAAAATAGATAATAGAGTTTTCATTAATCTAAAACTTTATAAATTGCACTAAATTTTAACGCATTTGTCGTTTCAAAAAATGAAGAATTTTTCACTTTCACTTCATTATTTTCACAAACAACATTCAAACTCAAATCCAAAATAGGATTAATAAACGGATTTATTGTCGCCATAAATTTCACATTCGAAACTTTAGACAAAAACAAATCTTTCGAAACAAAACCTTCTGTTATCTCCTTTATTATCTGCATCATGCAAACACCAGGTGTAATTGGGTTATTTGGAAAATGACCTTCGAAAACTTGATGATTTGGATTTAATTCAATTTGAACTTTAAAATTATTTTCATCAATTTTCTCAGTATTTTTAATGATATATAGATTAGGAATAAGCATTTGTAATAGTTTTGAGTTACAAATATAATCTAAAAAAAGATGAATTGTACCTTAGTTTACTCTTCCTCTAATTGTATATTTACTTTTGTAAGTGTGATACTTAAATTGAAGTGATTATGTTTGATTAAAATCTGATCAGGAAAATCTGTTTGATCTCCAGAAAATTGATTAATCGTTTTTATTTTATTATTCTTTAAATGAACCAATTCTTGAAAATAATTTGATTCATTCTTAGCAAAAATTAAACTCACTTCTTTTGATTTTAAAATCGTTTGATCTGTCGTTTTTATATGCTCATCAACTTGAAAATCATTCTTAAAAATAGCTTGTAAATCTTCTGCAAGAGTTTTTACAACCACTTTTTTTTTCAAATCTGGCATTACATAATTCAATGTATAATCGTGGTCTGTAACTGACAAATCGAATAACGTATTCCCAAAATCAGACGTCATTACCACACGATGCGAGTTGTAACCCAATTTTTTCACAACAAAATTACCTTTCATTTCCTTTTTCATGAACGTAATCTTGAAACAATAACTATACTCTTTATCAGTTGAACTAAAATATGGGTTCAAAAACTCCCTTTCATCCTTTTGTTGTTCTTGTATATCAGCAATTTTGTAAGTCGTTCCACAAGAGGTTAAAATGAAAAAACTAAGGATTAAAAACAGACGCATTTATTGTTTTATTTAAAGATTTGTTGGTAAATAAAATTTTCGTGTAATCATCCGAAGGTTCAATTAATTTGACTTCTGTAACCGTTGATTGACCTGAATAAAACGTCAACTGAATTTCTTTGATGTACTTTTTTACATCCTTTATTTTTGGTTGTAATTTTGCAATTCGAGATTTATCAGTTTTCGCAAAAGTTATGATAAAATCGTTTGTATCAAACAAATTTCCACTTACACTTCCGACAATTAATTGATTTAATTTTTCAAATTTTTTATTTCCTTGTAAATCTACACTCGATTTTTTCCCTTCATCATTAATGTAAATTTTTCCATTGTTAAAAATCACATTATAATCAATTGGTTGTGTATAATTCCAACGCATCGCTTTAGGATTTTGCAAGTACAATTTTCCTTTCGAAACAATTGGTTTATCCAAGAAACTCATCACTTTATATTGTGTAAAATCAGCCGTCAACGTTTGTATTTTCTTAGAATCAGCTATAATATCTTTTTTGAAATTCTCAATTTCAGCATTACTCATTTTACTTTCTTGCGCAAAAATTGTCAAGTGAAAAAAAGCTAATAAAATGAAGATTTTAGTTTTCATATACATCAATTTTCAAGAGTTCATTTAATGGAACTACTTTATAATTTTCCTTTTGTAAAAATACGAATAATTGCTCTAAAACATTCGCAGTTTTGTCTGAAGTATCGTGCATCAAAATAATAGAACCAGGCTTTATTCGACCAGTAATTCGGTTCAATAATTTTTTTTCATCATTGATAACTGTATCCAAAGAACGAATATCCCAACCAATTACATTATGTTGTGTTTTATTTAAAGCCTTTGCTATATGTGGATTTGTGACACCAAAAGGTGGTCTAAAAATTTTCGTCGTAACGTTTATTTTTTCTCCAATAAGTTGATTGGTAGAAACGATTTCATCAATGATTTTTTCTGTTGAATAAAAACCATTTTTAGAAGAGTGATGAAATGTATGATTCCCTATCAAATGTCCTGATTGATGAGTTATTTCAAGAATTTCAGGATAATTTTCGATTTGTCTACCAATGCAAAAAAAAGTTGCTTTCGCACTATTTTTTTCTAAAATGGTTAAAATTCTTAGTGTAAATTCCGTCGGTCCATCATCAAAAGTAAGAGAAATTATTTTCTCTGAATGATTATTTCCTCGATGATAAGCTTTCAAAAAATAGTTAAATCGAATTTCAAAAGCTCCAAAAATTGTCAATAACAACCAAATAATAAAAGGTATAAACAAATAAAAAAAAGACAAACCTTTTGTAAAACAACCAATTGATAAACAAATTAGTATAACTACAAAAAGGATTGTGACTACTCTGAATTTCATATCGATTGAAGCAATACTAAACTCAAATCTTTACCTTTATGACCATTCACTAAAAGTACGTTTTTATAACTTTCAGCTTTTACGTCATTCTTTTTGAATTGGTTTGGTAAAGTTTGATTTTTCAATAATTCACAACCTAACACAAATCCGAAAGCAGAGGAAGTTCCAAATTCTCCAATAAAATCTTTGTATCCAAATAACTCAAGTTGATTTAAATCATTAATATTCAATAAATTTTCACCAGAAATAATCGAATCAATATCGGTTAAATCAATATGATTCAATTGAATGAATTTTAAAATTTCGGAATATAAATCTTCAAATTGATTTAAAATAGAAACATCTAAAACTTTTGTATAAGAATTTTCATTTCTTTTATTAGATAAAACACAAAAATGAGCACCTTCACTATATTTAATTCCTTGATTTTCTTCTGATTCAATCTCACCAATTAATTGTAACAACTGATATGTTCTTTCTCCAATTTCATCAATTCCACCAACCAAAACGTTATTTACTTCTTGATTTTCAACTTGTAAAAAACCATCTAGAAGTGCATTTTCAAACGAATTAAAACCATTTGTATACGTGAAATTATACGCATTACAACCAAGATGCAAAGCAATTTGAGAACCAACTGTATTGTGCGTAGATTGAATAAAAGCTGTTGGCGTCAAAAACTCTTCTTTGTTTTGAATAATATTTGTCAAAAACTTCTCAGAATCAACCAAACAACCCAAAGCAGTTCCAGTAATTATTGCTTCTGGTTGTTTAATTCCTGCCTCATTCAATGCTTTTAGAGAAGAATAAATTCCCATTTTTACACCAGAAGCCATTCTACGACTCATCGCAGGAGAAATAATATCTTTTAACGAAGGCGATTTTGCCTTAGTAATAGAAGCTTCTAAAGGAAGAAAATCATCAGTTATTTTATCTATAAATTGCACATTTACAAAGCCTAATCCGTTTACAAATACTTCTTTCATGATTTAGAAAAAATTAAAGTTGAACAATTTCCTCCAAAACCAAACGAATTTGATAACACATATTCAATATCTTTCTTTTCCAATTTTGTGGTCGGAAAGATATTCAACTCTTCAATCGGAGATTGAAAATTAAGATTTGGATAAACAAGATTATGTTGAATACTCAACAAACTGAATACCGCTTCTACACTCGCTGCAGCAGCCAACGTATGACCTGTAAATGGTTTTGTAGAACTAAAATTAGGGACATTTTCTCGGAAAATTCTCTTCAAAGCTCGACCTTCTGTTATATCATTATTGTTTGTTGCAGTTCCATGAACATTAATATAATCGATTTCTGAAGGCTGAATAATAGAAGTTTCGAATGCTTTTTTCATCGCCAAATACGCTCCTTCTCCATTTTCAGACGAAGCTGTTTGATGAAATGCATCATTAGCATTTCCAGCACCAACTAAATAACCAAGAACTTTTTTATTTGACTTTTGAACTGATTCTTCTGATTCTAAAACTAAATAAGCTGCTGCTTCACCAAGATTTAGACCTTTTCGATTTTCATCAAATGGTTGATTAAACTCATCACTCAAAATCATCAAACTTTTGAATCCATTAATGGTAAATTTTGACAAAGCATCCGTTCCGCCAACAATCACTCTATCTAATTTTCCTGAATTAATCAAGCGCGCTCCATACATAATCGCATTCGCAGCCGAAGAACAAGCCGTACTAATTGTAGAAACAAAGCCTTTCAAACCAATTTCATTTGCAATTTGATTGGAAGAAGCGCCCGCATCGTGACTCGAAATATACTTTTGTTTCTCGGGCAGGTTTTCATAATCCAAAAAATAATTTTCCGTCATATCCATTCCTCCCACACTTGTCGAAGAAATCAGTCCTGTTCTGACTTCATTTACGTTTTCGATTCCTGCATTTTTCAGAGCTTCTTTCACAGCTATTAGTCCTAACATCGCTGTTCGAGAGAAATTATTCTCTGAAGATAAGTTTAAAAAAGTTGCTAATTCATCATTCGATAATTTAATTTCACCTACAAAAATTTCATTTTTATGAATAGAATCAAAATTTTCAAGGCATGATAAACCATGCTTTTGATGAATTAATGAATCGAAATTCTCTTCGACATTCTTACCAATTGCCGAAATAATTCCCATTCCTGTTATTCCAACTTTTTTATGCATTATTTTGTTCTATTTTTTTCAATATAGTCTGCCATTACTTCTACCGATTGAAAGATCGTTTTTCCTTCTTTTGGATCGGTAATTTTGATTCCATATTCTTTATCCAATAAAACAATCAACTCCAAAGCATCGATTGAATCTAATCCCAAACCGTCACCAAATAAAGGATCATCATTTTTGATATCCTCTACTGATACATCTTCAAGGTTTAAAATTTCGATAATTTTTACTTTTAAGTCGTTAATTAAATTTTCCATAGTATTTTTTATTGTAAACTAATATTGTTTTTAATCTATTAAGTACATTTTCGCTTCGTAATCACCTTGTAAATAATCTACCCAAGCCAAAACAACTTTCTTTGCTTTGTTTTTTAGAATTAAATAATTCGCATACTTTTTTAATTGTTCTTCATTAAAATTTTTCGAAATAAAAAAAGCATTTTCTGTCTTCAATCCATGACGAATACTCACTTCACCCAAACAAATATTTGCTAATGTGTAGACAAAAACAGCAGGACTCGGAAAAATTTCATCAGTAGATTGAATACTTTGTTGATGTTTCAAATCTGATTCTAAACTCGAATTTCGATTTGCAAAAACCAATGCAATATCTTGATTTTCATTTAAAGTATTCTCATCTTTCAACAAAATTTCGGCAGCTAAAAAAGCTAATTTACTTTGATAATCCATTTTATAAAATTTTGGATAATCAATTTCGAAAGATTTAAAGAAATTTTTCGAAAATATACCAAAATCTCCTGAAGAATCTTCAAAATGAAGTTCATCATTCAACCAAACTTGTTCGTTTCTAATCTCAACTTTAGTCATTCTGAACTTTTTTTAGAATAATTACAGCATTACTTCCTCCAAAACCGGACGAAGTTTTCAAGATAATATTGACTTCTTTTTGAAGATTTTCATTCAAAATATTTAATGGAACTGAAGTTCCTATTTCACTAAAATTATGACTTTTCAAAACTAAATTTTCTTCAGCTTGCTTCATCGCAATAATTAATTCCAACAATCCAGAAGCGCCCAATGTATGTCCGTAAAAAGCTTTTAAACTATTTGTCGGAGTTTTATCCATTTGTAAACGATGAAATGCAATTGCTTCCATTTCATCGTTATACAATGTCGCCGTTCCATGTGCCGAAATATAATCAATTTCATTTGATGAAATATTCGCCTCTTTTATCGCAGATTCTATACTCAAGACCAAACCTTCGCCCGTGCGAGATGGTCCAGAAATATGATTTGCATCGTTAATTGAAGATTCACCCAAGATCTGAAAACTATTTTTTTCTTGACTTTTTGAAAGATAAACACAAGCCGCAGCTTCGCCTAAATTAACACCTTTTCTATCTTTGTCAAATGGTTTACATAATTCAAAATCCATTGCTTGAAAAGAATTGAAACCTGTCAAAACAAAATCTGTCAACTCATCCAAAGCCAAAACATATGCATCATCAAACTCATCAATTTCAATGAAACGTTTTGCAACATTAACTGCTAAAACTCCAGAAACACAAGCATTTGAAATGATAATTGGTTCAGTTTTAAATCCAAAATAATCTGCAATTTTCTTTGCAAAATTTGGAATTGAAGCTTTTTCTAAAGAATCAGAAAGTTGATCAATATTTCCTTTTGTAGTTGAAAGTACAAAAGCAGTTCGTTGTGAAATTTTTGATTTTTCAATAATAGATTGAAGAGCTGAAATACCAATTATTTCTAATCGTGTATAATGTTGATTATCTTTTAGTTCATTTTTTAAATTTAAGAAAATTTCATTCTCAATTTTCCCAGCGTAAAAATTCTTTAAATGACCAAATGAATCAATTTTAGAAACAGCCGAATTTCCTTTCAACAATTCATTCCAATTGGTTTGAATAGAATTTCCGAAAGGTGTTAAAATATTTGCACGATTAATGTAAACTTTTTCCATTACAACAATCCTACTTTTTTCTTCCATTCTTCAAAAAATGGTGGCAATGTTAACATTAAATCTCCTTCGTTGTCTAAAAAAACTTGAGTCGTTTCTCCAATACAAACCAATTTTTCATCTTGATTAAAAATCTTGAATTTGTATATCATTTTAGCAGCCAAAGTATCTTCAAAAGTTGTTTCTATTCTACATTTATCGCCATATTTCAATGGAAATTTATGTTCACAAACCGACTTAATGATTGGTATTACAAATCCGCTTTTTTGAATATCCAAATAACTAATCCCAAAATGACGTCCAAAAGATTCCCTTCCATCTTCAAAATACGTAATATAATTCCCATGCCACACGATTCCCAACGGATGGGTTTCATTGAATCGTACTGCGAAATTGGAATTATGTACTAACGTTTTAATCTTCTCTTCTGAACTTATCATAATATATAGCGGCAAACAAGGTAATAATATAGAACAAAGTTAACAAAATAATATTCGGAACAATCTGAAGAAAAGATTGATTTCGCAGAATTAAACTATAATAGCCATCGAGTGCCCAATTCATCGGTGATATTTTCGCGAAATGTTGCATAAAATCTGACATCGCAAAAACTGGAATCCAAACACCGCCAATTGCAGCTAAAATAACGACTAAAGTCGCTCCAAAAGGTGCAGATTGTTCTTGGGTTTTCGCAATTGTACCTATTAAAAGTCCTAATCCAATTGCTGCCAAAGAAGCAAATACAGTTAATCCGTAAATAGAAAATAATATGCCATCCGTTTTGAAACCTGGTAAATCAATCAATGGAAAGACTAATTTAGCGACACATAAAATCATTGTAAATTGCAATAAACTTATGATTAAATACGTGATGGTTTTTCCGATAATTTGAACAGAATAAGGCATTGGACTTGTTAATAGTCGAATATGTGTGCCTAAACTTTTTTCTTTTACAATGTTGATAGAAAGCGGAACAACAATAAAAAATATCGCAAATAATGTCCATGCAGGCACATTATGTTGTGTAACATTTGGTTTCAAAACTGATTTAGAATCTTCGGGAACAATCTCTTGAAAATGAATAAACTTCTCATTTTGAAATCCTAAATCATTTGATCCCATCTCTTGTTGAAATGCTTTGTAAATACTTTTATTCTCAGTATCTGTAATTAATTTATCCAAAACATTCGACACATTTTCTTTGAAAGCCAGTGAAGTTGCAGGATCAAAGTATAATTTAATCGTTTTTGGATTTACTTGTTGATTATATTTAACTTGCGTGCTATCAAAAGCAAATTCGTTCAGAATTTTCTCAACATTCTGATTGATTTTATAATTCAAATCCTTTGATAATTTCGCTGGAATTACAATTCCAACTTGGTATTTTCCTTTAAAAACTTCAGTTTTCAGTTCATCTTCCGTTAATTTTTTCCCATTTAATTCAGTTACAATTTTTAAATTTCCTGAATGTGAAATATGTTTTTTTACAATCGCAGAAATACTATCTTGATCATGATCAATAAATAGAACAGGAATACTCGCTTCAGCAAAAGAATCATAGGTACTTTTCTGAATTTTAGTCACCGTAATAACCAAAATCAAAGGCATAATAAAAAGAATCACCAATCCGCCAATATCACGAATAAGTAATAAAATTTCTTTCTTTATACATGCTAAAAGTTGGCTCAACATATCACGATAATTTAGTTAAATTAACAAAAGCCTCCTCCAAATTATATGCATTCACTTGCTTGATTAATTCTTTCGGTTCAGCTGTAACAATTGATTTTCCTTGATTCATAATTGTAACTTGCGTACAAAAACCTTCGGCTTCTGCCATATGATGAGATGTATAAACAATCGACATTCCTTGTTGATGAAGCTCTTGTAAATAGTCTAATAATGCAATTTTTGATTGTATATCAACGCCAACAGTTGGCTCATCTAAAAAAAGAATTTCTGGCTGATGAAGAATTCCTGCCAATAAATTAATGCGACGTTTCATTCCTCCCGAAAAAGAATCAATTTTTTTATCCAAAAACTTAGACATTCCTACTTTTTCAGTCAAAAGCTGAATCTTTTCGTCTAATTCTTTTGAAGGAACTTTATAAATTTTTCCAAAAAATTCTAAATTTTCACGCGCTGTCAACGTTGGATACAACGCATATTCTTGCGGAACAATTCCAATGATTTTCTGAATCTTTTTTAAATCTATTTTTTAATTTAAATTTTGAATCACAACATTACCAGAAGTTGGTTTAATCAATCCAGAAAGTATCGACATCAAGGTTGTTTTCCCTGCTCCATTTGGACCAAGTAAACCGTGAATTTCGTTCTGTTTTATCATCAAAGATAAAATTCCCGAATTACTCAAAAATTTCACTTATCCTGATCTAGGTTTAAAATATTTTGAACGTTTGCCTACACTATTTTTTGGAGGAAGTGAAGCTAAAGTTTTGATGCATTATGATGTCGATATGACGGATTTCATTCATTTTCAGTTCCAAGGTGATAAACGAATTTTGTTGTTTGATCCAAAACAATCCAAAGCTTTATATAAAGTTCCACTTTCGGTACATACAATTTACGAAATTGATTATGATCATCCCGATTACGAAAAATTCCCAGCTTTGAAACACGCAAAAGGTTTTGATTTTGTCATGAATCATGGCGATGCTTTATTTATCCCACGTGGTTATTGGCATTATAATCGTTATTTAGAAGCAGGATTTTCGATGTCTTTACGCGCTTTCCCTAATGAATTTTTCCAAGTGATGAATACCATTTATCATGTATTTATTATGCGTTACACCGATAAATTAATGCGTAAATTATTTCAATCGAAATGGATTAATTTTAAAGAAAAATGGGCAATAAAGAAAAGTCATCGTTATTATGGAATTGAGAAATAGGTTTTAAATATTACTCAATTTTATAATCCATAGGAACCATGTTTGCTATTTTTTCCCAGCTCCAATATCCTTCAACAACCAAATTAGCAGGATGGTAATATGTACCATTTTCTTCAATTTTTAATAAATCGCTTTTTATAGCGAAAATAGAAAGTTGGTTCGAAATATATTTTGCACCATTCTGTTTTGCATAGTCCAAATCCTCTTTTTCATTTTTGTATTCAACTGAATATAATCCTTTAAAATTAAGATACTGATTATTATTATCAACGATTTTCAAACTATCAGATGGAACTTTTTGATTAACTAAGTAAGTAATTATTTTTGGAGGAACTTTACCTTCAATTCTACCTCCTAACAAAGTTTCTTCTTTAAATTTTATGTATTCAGGATTATCCTTGCGAATCAATCGTTTTATATCATATCCTTCTTCCTCAATTTTATTCTCATAAACTGCTTTCATAAAATGAGTAATACTTCCTAAATAAGATTTACGACGATTTTCTTGCCATTTTTTTTCTTTAGAAGCTGATGATTTTAACTCAGTAAAAAGTGCTGTTCCAAGAGTTAAGACATAATTTGACTTAAAATCAACATTAAAATCAACCAAGTCATACTCGATTTTATAACCTAAGTAATTGTTTGTAATGATTAAAGGATTTCTAGAAGTAGCAGATAATTGTCGTGTATTTTTATCATATTTAAACCTTAAGTCTTTCGAATTTTCTATTTTGCATTTTTTTGCAGCTTCATTACTTCCCAAAAACAATTTCAAAAAAGTCTGATAATAATACAACCAATCTTCTTTAGATATTGCTTGAACAACTGTTTCTTGCAACGCTACCACTTCAGGTTCTAAAACTACTTTATAAAATGTAATTTGATTTGTATTAACATTCAAAATATAATTTTCAAACAAACTTGCACGAACAATTAAGTTATATTGTCCATTAGGAAGACTTAGTTCAAATTCACCTTTTTCGTTCGTTTTTGATTTAATCGTAGAATTATCGACATAGATTTCAGCATTAATAATTGGAAGCGATTTTTCATCAATCACTTTTCCTTTAATTGTATTTTGTGCAAATAGATTACTACTAATTAAGAAAAAACCTAAAATAATAATTTGTTTAAAATTCATTGACTAAATTTTAAAACAAGATAATAAAAAAACCGCTATAAAGCGGTTTTGAATTTATTTGAAGAAATATGTAATTCCTAAAGTTAAAAATGATGAACGATTTGTTCCATTATCCCAACGTTTATAGTCGTAAGTATCTATTAAACCATATTGATAGCGTAAATTAATTTCGTATTTTCTATCAATAGAATAACCTCCACCGATATTAAAAGCTAAATCAAACGATTTTGGAACATTATTTTCTCTTTCAGGTTCATTTTCATCAAATTTTTCTGATACTTTGAAACCTAATTGAGGACCACCTTCAACGAAGAAATCTTTTCCTTGATCATCAAAATAGTATTTATACATAATTGGAATATTGATATAATTTAAGAAAGCTTTGTATTTCTCTCCACCTTCTTTATATAACGAATATTCACCTTGAGTAGTATATAAAACTTCGGCTTGTAAATAATGATTTTCGTTTCGAGTAGTTAATTGATATTTTGCAACTCCTCCAACTAAAAATCCAACTCTCTCTTTAGAAACTCCATGAACAATAGTTGTGTTACTAAGTCCAACACCTCCTTTAACTCCAAATTCGATTTGAGCAAAAGAAAAAGTAGATAAACTTAAAAGAAATAAACTTAATAGATTGGTTTTTAAATTTTTCATAAGTTATTGTATAATTTTAACAAAATAAAAGCTTTTTTTAATACAAACTTCATTTCATAAAAAAAGCTCTCCAAATGAAGAACTTTCTATATTATTTTCGAAAATTTATTTTTTTGGTTGAGGAGGAAATTTAGCAAGAATTTCTTCAATTGCTTTCGGGATTCTTTCCGCTTTAGCACTGATATTACTCAAATTAAGATCAGAACCAACACCTTGCCAAACCAATATATTACGTTTATCATCAATAATGTCTATTACAATTGTTCCTGCTTGATAAGAAGAAACGCTATTTCCGCCGTAATATCCGCCATAGTAACCATAAGGACCGTAGCCCCAATTGTTATTATTTACAGAAACTTGTTCTTTAGAACTTGTCAATAAATTAATGACTAAGTCTGCATCAGAACTTACTTTTGTAAATCCTTTTGTAGCCATTTGTGCATCAATTGCTTTAATTAGTCGATTCTTATCCAAATCGTTAACCTTTAACTTATCTAATCCTTTTTGGTGAAAAGTATAAGTTTTATATGAAGCAAAATTTGTTGATCTGTCGTAATCTGTACTTACTTGAACTGTTCCACAGCTTGTTACAAATAATGACAACAAAATTATAAAAGTAAAGTGTATAATTTTCATGACCTTGATTTTTTATTTAAAACTACAATTATTATTCCTAAATGTAAAGGTAAATCAAAAAAAAAGAAGCTCAAAATACATGAACTTCTTTTTAACTAATATTTACAATTTTATTTTGCTAATTCTAACTCTTGAATTTTCACTTCAACAATTCCATTGTGATTGATTCTAACCAAATCTACAATTTGCGTTTCGTTGACTAATTCAGGATTAAAATCTGTCTGAACTTTTACATAATTTTCTGTAAAACCAAACATTTTCCCGTCTTTATTATCATGTTCCCAAAGCACTTTTTGAGTAGAATTTAATTGAGACTGATAAAAAGCTTGACGTTTTTTCTCTGATAAAATTCGTAACATTTTATTACGACGTTTACGTTCTCCTTGATCTACAACTCCTTCAAATTCGATCGCTTCTGTATTATCACGCTCCGAATAAGTAAATACATGTAAATAGCTAATTGGTAATTCGTTTAAGAAATTATATGTTTCCATAAACAATTCTTCTGTTTCTCCTGGAAAACCAACAATTACATCTACACCAATACACGCATTTGGCATCACTTCGCGAATTTTTGTTACACGATCTAAATAAAGATTAGATAAATAACGACGTTTCATTTTCTTCAAAATCTCATCGCTACCAGATTGTAATGGAATATGGAAATGCGGAACAAATCGATTACTTTTTGAAACAAAATCAATTGTTTCATTTTTTAATAAATTTGGTTCAATCGAAGAAATTCTGATTCGTTCTATCGCATCAACTTGATCTAATTCTTGTACCAATTCCAAGAAAGTATGTTCGTGTTTTTTATTCCCGAATTCACCTTTACCGTAATCACCAATATTTACACCCGTTAATACAATTTCTTTGATTCCTTTTTGTGCAATTTCATTCGCATTTTTGATAACATTTTCTACTGTATCTGAACGCGAAATTCCACGAGCCAAAGGAATTGTACAATACGTACATTTGTAGTCGCAACCATCTTGCACTTTCAAAAAAGCACGCGTACGATCACCGATTGAGTATGAACCAACGTAAAAATCGGCTTCTTCAATCTCACAAGAATGTACAATTGTTTCTTCTTTTTTATTGATATCGTCTAAATATTCAGCAATATTAAATTTCTCTGCAGCTCCTAAAACCAAATCAACACCTTCCATTTCCGCAATTTCTTGCGGTTTCAACTGCGCATAACAACCTACAACGACAACAAAACCTTCTGGATTTGCTTTCATTGCATTCTTCACAATCGTTCTGCACTCTTTGTCTGCATTTGCGGTTACCGAACATGTATTGATTACGTACACATTCGCAGAATCTGTAAACTCAACCTTCTGATATCCATTATCTTTCAAGTTTCTTGCGATCGTCGAAGTTTCAGAAAAATTAAGTTTACATCCCAATGTATGAAATGCAACTGTTTTAGTTTGATTATTCATAGCTGCAAATTTAAGAAATTATCCATAGTTTTGAAACATAAATAAATCAGCTATTCAAAATGACTAAATACTTTATCTACATTATGTTATTCGTTTCAATATTTTCGTGTTCTAAGAAAATTGAAATCGATGAAAACAAAGTATTTAAACTAAATCGTTACGATAATATTTCTTCTTTAGATCCGATTAATGCACGAACGCAAGCCAATAACTGGGCGTGTAATTTGATGTACAACAGTTTAGTGAAGATTGATAATCAATTAGAAATTCAGCCAGATATTGCAAAATTTTGGACAATTTCTGAAGATGGAAAAACGTATTCTTTTACTTTGAGAAATGATGTTTTTTTTCATAAACATGAAGCTTTCGGAAAAGATTCGACTCGAATTGTAACGGCTTCAGATTTCGAGTATAGTTTTAATCGTTTAAAAGATCCGAAAGCTGGAGGTTCTGGAGGTTGGATTATGAATAATATTGATTCATATAAAGCGATAAATGATACACTTTTTGAAATTAAATTAAAAGAGGCTTATCCTGCATTTTTGGGATTAATTTCGATGAAATATGCTTCGGTTGTTCCGAAAGAATTGTTCAAAAATGGAAACGAAGAATTCTTGAGACATCCAATTGGTACGGGTCCTTTTCAATTTAAGATTTGGGAAGATAACGTAAAAATGGTTTTCAGAAAAAATCCAAAGTATTTCGAATTTGATGAAAAAGGTCAACGTTTACCATATTTAGAAGCGGTTAATTTATCATTTTTACCTGAGAAAAATTCAGAATTTTTAGAATTAATTAAAGGTAATTTGGATATGATGGCAGATTTGGATCCTTCTTATAAAGATGAAATTTTAAATCCAATCGGAGATTTGAATCCAAAATATTCAAATATTTTAACGATTCAAAAAGTTCCTTATTTAAGTACCGTTTATTTATGTTTTTATCTTGATGCGCCCAATGCAGTTGATTTGAAATTGCGTCAAGCATTAAATTATGGAGTTGATAAAAACAAAATCATCAAATATATGATGAAAGGTCAAGCTTTTGAAGCAGATGGAGGTTTCATTCCGAAAGGTTTACCAGGTTATTCGCCAGAAAGTGGTTACAAATATTCTCCCGAAAAAGCACGTGAACTAATCAATAGCTATAAAAAAACGAACGAAAAAATTGTACCAATCGAGCTGACAACTGTGCAAGAATATGTAGATGTTTGTGAATATATTGCGGCAGAAATGGCAAAATTAGGCTTACCAATAAAAGTGAATGTTGTACCTGGACCAACGATGCGCGATGGAAAAGCAACGGGAAAATTTACGTTGTTTCGTGCAAATTGGGGCGCAGATTATCCAGATGCCGAAAACTTTTTGTCCTTATATTATTCGAAAAACTTTGCGCCAGAAGGACCAAATTATTCACATTACAAAAATGGTGAATTTGATAAAATGTACGAACAAGCATTTTTGACCAATAATCTAGACGAACGT
Organism: Empedobacter sp. GD03861; assembly: GCF_029840885.1. NCBI lineage: Bacteria > Pseudomonadati > Bacteroidota > Flavobacteriia > Flavobacteriales > Weeksellaceae > Empedobacter > Empedobacter sp. GD03861. The sequence continues at coordinate 42,000 of NZ_JAOCDJ010000013.1, read as the reverse complement.
GCCAAAATTTATCAAAAAATGGATGCATTGATGATGCAAAACGCTCCAATTTTGCCATTATTTTATGATCAAACAACGTTATTTTTGAATAAAAAAGTTAAGAATTTTTCGATGGGACCTATCAAATTATTAGATTTAACGAGAGTTTATAAAGAATAATTCCTTTGACATTTCTCAAAAAGTTTGAACATCTTTTAAAAAAATCTAAATAATATTTCATTTTATTTCACTACATTAGATAATTGTTAACTTATTTGAAATAATGGGTTTTCTCTAACGTTTGAAATCAACAATTTAAAAGAAATTATTTCAGAAATATAGGCGTTAAACCGAGTTTTTTTAGATATATTTGACACCAAATTTTTAATCAAAATCATTTAAATTTTTACTTATGAAAGTAAGACAACTTTTCGTAGTAGGATCTATCGTTACTCTTGTTGCAATTGGAGTAATCTCTTATTTTTGGCCAGGTATCTTATGGTCTTTAATAATTATTCTTCCTTTGATTGCTTTAGGATTTGCAGATATCTCGCAAACAAAACACGCTATCAGAAGAAACTTTCCAATTATTGGACATGGACGTTATTTGTTAGAAAGTATTCGTCCAGAAATTATGCAATACTTTGTTGAAACGGATACTGAAGGGAAACCTATTGACCGTTTGATGCGTAGTATGGTGTATCGTCGTGCAAAAAATGTAATTGACACAGTTCCTTTTGGGACGCAATTAGATGTTTATGAACCAGGATATGAGTGGTTAAATCACTCGATGTATGCAGGAAAAATCAAACATGCTGATGATCCACGTGTAAAAGTTGGTGGAAGTGAATGTAAACAACCTTATTTAGCAAGTTTATTAAACATTTCTGCAATGTCTTTCGGTTCGTTAAGTGAAAATGCTGTATTAGCGATGAACAAAGGTGCTAAATTAGGAAATTTTGCGCACAATACAGGTGAAGGGGGAATTTCTCCATATCACTTACAGCCAGGTGGAGATTTGATTTGGCAAATTGGTACAGGATATTTTGGTTGTCGTGCTACTGATGGTGGTTTCGATCCAGATAAGTACGTAGAACGCGCTACTTTACCAAATGTAAAAATGATTGAGTTAAAAATTTCTCAAGGTGCAAAACCAGGTCACGGAGGAATTTTACCAGCAAATAAAAATACTCCAGAAATCGCTAAGATTCGTGCTGTAGAACCATATACAACTGTTGATTCTCCTCCATCTCATTCAGCTTTCTCTGATGCAGAAGGAATGTTACATTTCATCAAACAATTAAGAGAATTATCAGGTGGAAAACCAGTTGGTTTCAAATTGTGTATAGGGATTAAACGTGAGTTTATCGAAATTTGTGAAGCAATGATTAAAACGGGTATCAAACCAGATTATATCGCAATTGACGGTGGTGAAGGTGGAACTGGAGCTGCTCCTGTAGAGTTCTCTAACTCTCTAGGTATGCCTTTGTTAGATGGTTTAGCTTTCGCAGTTGATACTTTACGTGGTTATGGTCTTAAAAAAGATATTCGTGTTGTAGCTTCTGGAAAAATTATTTCTTCTTTCCACATTGCTCGTGCAATGGCGATTGGTGCAGATTTAGTTTATTCGGCTCGTGCTATGATGATGGCTGTAGGATGTATCCAAGCTTTACAATGTAATACAAATACATGTCCAGTTGGTGTTGCGACCCAAGATCGTGAATTGATGAAAGGGTTAGATGTAGAAGATAAAGCAACTCGTATGTATAATTTCCACAAGAAAACAATGCATATATTATCTGAATTAATTTCTGCAACAGGTGTTAAATCTCACAGAGATTTCAATCGTTCTCACGTAAATTTACGTATCGACAATACGCGTATTATGTCTTATGATCAATTGTACCCAATTGTAGAAGAAGGTGCATATGTAGGAATGTCTGTAGAAGATGTTTTACAAGAAATTAGAGTTCGTACATTAAGTAAAGTGAATTAATCAATTTCATATAATAATAAAAAAAGCAATCCAATTGGATTGCTTTTTTTATTCAAGAATATTCCGTAAATATTGAGACGGACGAAAACCTGTATGTTCCAAAAAAGCATCTGAAAAAGTCTTTCTCGAATTAAAACCTGTTTCTTCTGCCAACGCATCAATTGTGTATTTTTTGAGATTTGGCTCATTTTCAATTCGTTTCAAAAGATGATTAATTCTCAATTCATTGATATATTGGTTAAAATTTTTCGATCTCGAACGATTAATATAATTTGACACAATTGTTCGATTGGCGTTCAATTCTAGAACCAAATCATTCAACGAAAATTTTGGATTTAGAAATAACTTTTGTTCTTCAAATAATTGCAAACTTTGTTCGAAATCTTCATCAATTTCAACTTCGAATTTTGTTTTTTCTAATTGATTTTCTTCCTTAATATCTAACTCAAGTATTGTTATTTCATCAAGACATTTTTGTAAATAATTCTTCTTTTTTTGATGTTTTTGATTCATTTTATAAAAAACAATTCCACCAAAAATTAGAATTACTACTAAACCAAAAAATGAAGATCTTTTGAAGTTTTGATTCTTTTCTTTCAATAAATTTCGTTCAGTTTTCAGGAATGTATTTTCATATTTCTCGAGATTTGGTTTCAAAACAGTATGATCAGCCACATAAAATAAACTATCAAAAGACAATAAATTATTTACAGATAATAATTTATCTCGACTATTTCCATATTTCTCGTTGTATTCAACTACTCGTTCATAAGAAAGTCGCAGTTCTTCATCAAGAATTTTATATTGTTTTGAGAATTCCACAACATTTTCAAAATATTGGATTGCTTCTCTATTTCGCTTTTGTTGATATAAAATTTCACCTAAAAATTGCTCCGAAATCACATACCATTTGATATCATTTTGCTTCCAGAAAGCTTGTTGTGCTTTTTTCAATGTATTAAATGCCGAATTATAATCTTTTTTGTAGAAATCAATAATTCCTTTATTCTTCAAAGCATATTGATAATTTACCGTATCAACCGTTTCAGATAATTCAATTTTGTTGTAATAATCACTTTTGTTCAGATGATTTGTTTTGCTATATAAATAAGACAATTTCCCAAGAATGGAAAGGTAAATACTAAACGATTTTGACTGATGTTTATATTTCTCGAAATATGGTAAAGAAGCTTCATACAATTCTATAGATTCCTTTATTTCATGTAAGTTTTCTTTTGTTTTCGCAATTCCTACAAGCGAAGAATAAAATGTAAAATCATCTTTTATTTCAGTTGATAGTTGTTTCGAAATGGTGAAATTTTTCAAAGCATTATTGTAATTACGTTGCTCCAAAAAATAATTTCCTTTTTCGATATAAGCTTCACTCAACACAACTTTATCATTCAACCGATAAGCTGTTGAAATCGTAGAATCAATAATTCGAAGATTTTCTTCAACCAAATCATTATTTTTTTGACGTAAAAATTCAGCTTTATCTTTTTGTGTTTTTCCAAACATATTTACTGAACTGAATATGAATAGAATAACTATAATAAATTTAAGAAGCCTATTTCCCGAAATTATAAAACGTAACATATTATATTTCTTTAATTTAAATAACATTGTAAACAATTATCATTTGACACCAAGTTGATAAAAAACATTTAAAAATATAAATTAAAATTGTTCAAACAAAAATTTTACTTCCTCTAAATGTAAGTAAAACAATAATCAACACAATTTTATTATGAAGTTTCTACAATTAATTCTCATTTTGATTAGCTCTTTTGCTTTTGCACAAGAAAAATATTCGATTACAGGATATATTTCATCAGAAAAAGAGTCAAAAACAATTCACGCAAAAGTTATTTTATACGATGAATTTCAAAATGTTATTCAAACAATTGAAACTGAAAATTCTAAATTTAACTTTGAAAATTTAGAACCTAAAATCTATTTAATTTCTGTTATTTATGACAATAATATTCAAGATGAAGAACCTTTTTATTTGAACGAAAATAAAACATTTCACTTAAACATTGATGAAACTGTACAAATTGATGAAGTTATAATCAATGGAAAAAAAGAAACTTTCAAAATAGAAAATGGCAATTATAATATTGATGTCGCCAATTCAAATTTTAATAAACTTGCTACAACTAAAGAATTATTTTCAAAATTACCAAGCGTCATGTTAGGCGCAGATCAAGAAACATTGACAATTATTGGAAAAGGAAACCCTTTGTTGTATTTGGACGATCAACAAGTTGATTTTTCTACCATTTCGAGTTTAGCAATTGAGGACATAAAATCGATTGAAATTATCAAAAACCCTTCTGCTAAATATGAAGCAAATGGAAAATCTATCGTAAAAATTAATCTAAAGAAAAGTAAAAAAGAAGGTTTAAAATTGACTTTGCAAGAAACATTATCTTTCAAAAGAAAGTTTAATAATTATTTCAATTCGACTTTTCAAATTCGTAAAAATAAAAGCGAATTTAAACTGAACGCATCTTATAATCAACTAAATCCGTGGGAAGGAAATGGATTCGATTATCGCATAAAAGACAAAAATATTCAGTCCAATTATTTCATAAAATCGCAAACTAAACGTCCACATTTTATTGTAAACACAAGCTTTTTTCAGGAATTAAATGAATCTGGAGATTATCTTTCATTTGCTATTAATTCGAATTTCAGAAAAGATAAAGGTTTGATTGATACCAAAACAGAATATTCAGAAAACAATGAAAATCAATCTATTTTAACCTTAAATGATAATGAAAATCATCGAAATTTTGTGAATACCTTGATGAATTACAATAAAAATATTCAATCAATTGACGTAAGTATTTTAACAGGTTTGCAATACACGATTTATAATACAGGAACGACATACGATTTTTACAATAAGATAAATGAAAATGATATCGAATACAATCAATCGCGCTATCAAAAATATCGTCTTAAGGTTTTTGCAGGGAAATTTGATGTAGAGAAAAAGTTTGAATCTGATCAAAAAATTGAATTTGGAGGACGTTTTACGCAAGCAAAATCAGAAACAACTAATCAAACGTTCTTTCCTCAAAAACCATCAGAAAAATTTCTTTACAACTTCAAAGAACTTAATCTTGCAGCCTATTTGCAATACACAAAAAACTATGAAAAATGGAATTATAAAGTTGGATTAAGAACAGAAACTACTAATTCTAAAGGTTTTGATGAAATAAAACAACTTTCGGATATTGATAAAAAATACATCGATTGGTTTCCGAATGCAGAAATTAATTACACTTTTGAGAATAAAGATGCGTTGACAATTTATTACAAACGTACGATTGATAGACCGAATTACAGCACCCTTTCTTCTGGGAATTTGTACGGAAGTCCTTATATCGAATACAGCGGAAATTTTAATATTTTACCTACTTACACTGACACATTTTCTCTGAATTATTCATTAAAAAAATGGAACATGAATGTGACGTATTATCAAAGTAAAAACCCAATGAATTATACATTGATTTATGATGATTTGAGAAATATTTCAACATTTACAACGGTTAATTTCGAAAAAGAAAATAATTTTTCTGTTGGTTTAGATGTTCCGTTCGAATATAAATTTTGGTCAACACAAATTAGTTTAGCTATGATTTATAGTAAAATAATTGATAAAAAAGCTGTTCTTAAAAAATCCGTTCCATATATCTATTTATACTCTAATCATAATTTCAAATTGGGAAAAGATTTCAATTTCATGGTTGATGGATATTGGCTAAGCAAACGAACAGAAGGAATTTATGATCGAAATTCTCAAGTTATCGTTAACCTTGGATTGACCAAATCATACAAAAACCTTGATTTTTCTATTCGTTTCAATGATTTATTCAAACAAATGAAATTTAGCGAAACATTGAATTATGATAAAATAAGTTCTAAAAACCTATTTTTAGTCGATTATCAAGAACTATCTGTTGGTGTTAAATATAATTTTGGCCGATTAAATAAAACCATCTCGAAAGAGAATAAAGTAAATGAAGAGGAAGGGAGAATTAGGTAATCTCAACTTATAAACCAAAAAAGCCATTCTTTCGAATGGCTTTCAATTTATGGATTGTTAGAATGTTTTTATGTATTACAATTCTAAAGCTCTTTTAGCGTCACCTCCCATTAATACGTTTAATGGATCTTCTACCGCTTCTTTAACAGCAACTAAGAATCCTACAGATTCGCGTCCGTCGATGATACGGTGGTCATAAGATAAAGCAACATACATCATTGGAGCGATAACAATTTGTCCGTTTTTAACAACTGGACGCTCAACGATATTGTGCATTCCTAAGATACCTGATTGAGGTGGGTTGATGATTGGTGTAGACATCATAGATCCAAATACACCACCATTAGTGATTGTAAATGTACCTCCTGTCATTTCATCAACAGAAATTTTTCCGTCACGTACTTTGATTGCTAAATCTTTGATAGATTGCTCAACACCACGGAAAGTTAAGTTTTCTGCATTACGTACAACTGGCACCATTAAACCTTTTGGTCCTGATACTGCAACAGAAACGTCAGCAAAGTCAAATTTTACTTGGTAGTCACCGTCAATCATAGAGTTTACGTCTGGGTATAACTCTAATGCGCGTGTAACTGCTTTTGTAAAGAAAGACATGAATCCTAAACCAACACCGTGTTTAGCTTTGAATTCGTCTTTATATTGGTTACGTAAAGCAAAAATTGCAGACATATCAACTTCGTTGAATGTAGTTAACATTGCAGTTTCATTTTTAACAGAAACTAAACGTTGTGCAATTTTACGACGTAATGATGATAATTTTTTCTCTGATTGAGCACGAGTTCCTTGAGTAGAAGTTCCCATTGCTGGTGTAAAACGAGCTGCATCATCTTGAGTGATACGTCCGTCACGTCCTGAACCTTTTACTTGAGAAGCATCGATACCTTTTTCGTCTAAAACTTTTTTAGCCGCTGGAGATGGAGTTCCCGTAGCGTAAGTTGCAGCTGGAGCAGCAGGTGCTGGCGTAGCAACTGGAGCTGGAGCAGCTTTTACTTCTTCTTTAACCTCAGCTTTTGGTGCTTCTGCAGCTGGAGCGCTTCCTCCTTCTGGTTTAGCAGCTGATGTATCAATAAGACAAACAACTTGTCCTACTTCTACAACATCACCTTCTTCCGCTTTCAAAGTGATAATTCCACTTTCTTCTGCTGGTAATTCTAATGTTGCTTTATCTGAGTCAACCTCAGCAATTGCTTGGTCTTTTTCTACGTAATCACCGTCTTTTACTAACCACGTAGCGATCTCTACTTCTGTGATTGATTCCCCTGGTGATGGGACTTTCATTTCTAACATATCTATTAGCTTTATTTTTTAATTGAATACTTTATTAATTACCTCTTCGTAAATTGCAGCCCAACGTTTACTTGAACCTGGTGCTGTTGCAGCACTTTCTGCTGGAGAAACTACGTCGAATGGATATTTTCTTAACTTACGTAAGATATACATCCAAGCTCCCATATTTTCTGGTTCTTCTTGTGCCCAAACCAATTTAGCATTACCAAATTTAGAGATGATAGCATCTACTTTTTCTTCATTTAAAGGATATAATTGCTCTAAACGAATAATTGCAGTTTCTTTATCACCTAATTCTTGGCGTTTTTTGTCTAAATCGTAGTAGATTTTTCCTGAACAGAAAACTACTTTTTTCACTTTTTTCGCATCTACTGTTACATCTTCGATGATTTCTTGGAAACCTCCATTTGCGAAATCTGCTAATGATGATACTGCTGATGGATGACGTAATAATGATTTTGGTGACATTACAACCAATGGTTTGCGGTAATCTGTTACAACCTGTCTTCTTAATGCGTGGAAGAAGTTAGCTGGAGTTGTGATATTTGCAACAAACATATTGTTACCAGCACACATTTGTAAGAAACGCTCTAAACGTGCTGAAGAGTGCTCTGCTCCTTGCCCTTCATATCCATGAGGCAATAACATTACTAAACCATTTTGTAATTTCCATTTATCTTCTGCTGCAGAAATATATTGGTCGATTACGATTTGCGCTCCATTCACGAAATCTCCAAATTGAGCTTCCCAAATAGTTAACGCTTTAGGATTTGCCATTGCATATCCATAATCAAAACCTAAAACTGCATACTCAGATAATAATGAATTATAGATTCTTAATTGACCTTGTTCATTATTGATATGGTTTAATAAGATAATTTCTTCTTCTGTGTCTTCAGTTTTTACAACCGCATGACGGTGAGAGAAAGTTCCACGTTCTACATCTTCCCCAGAAACACGCACGTTACGTCCGTCTGTTAAGATAGAACCGAAAGCTAAAGCTTCTCCTAATCCCCAGTCAATTTTATCTTCCTCAATCATTTTTCCACGTCCTTCAATTAAACGAGAAACTTTTTTGATTAATTTTTTACCTTCTGGAACTGTAGAAACAGCTTTTGCAATTTCTTTTAATTTTACTTCGTCGTAAGAAGTATTTGCTTGTTCAAAAACTTTTGCATCATCAGCTATTTCAAATCCTTCCCACTCTTCTGGCATGAAAGGGAAAATGTGATTACGCTCAATTTCTTTAGAAGCTTCGAAATTCGTTTCTAATAAAGCTTTAAATTCCGCTTCTTTTTGTTTAACGATTTCTTCACCAATTACACCTTCTTTTAATAATTTATCCTTGTAAATTTCACGAGGATTTGGGTGTTTAGCGATTAAGTTATATAATTTAGGTTGAGTGAATTTTGGTTCATCACCTTCGTTATGTCCATATTTACGGTATCCTAATAAATCGATGAATACATCAGAACCGAATTCTGCACGATAATCTGCTGCAAAACGGAAAGCGTGAACTACCGCTTCTACATCATCAGAATTTACATGCATTACAGGAGACAATGTTACTTTTGCAACATCTGTACAATATGTAGATGTACGCGCATCTAAATAGTTTGTTGTAAACCCAATTTGGTTATTTACCACAACGTGTACTGTTCCACCTGTTTTGTATCCGTCTAATCCTGCCATTTGAACAACCTCGTAAACGATTCCTTGTCCAGCTACAGCAGCATCACCATGAATTAAGATTGGAATAATTTTAGAATAATCATCTTTGTAATCTTCCTCAACTTTTGCACGTGTAATCCCTTCTACAACTGCATCTACAGTCTCTAAGTGAGATGGATTTGGTGCTAAATTGATTCGGATATCTTTTCCATTCAATGCTTTGATTTGATTTGATGATCCCATGTGATATTTAACATCACCAGCCATTAAATCTGTATCAAAAGCTTTTCCTTCGAATTCTGAAAAGATTTGAGAATATGATTTTCCAAAAATGTTAGCCAAAACATTCAAACGTCCACGGTGAGCCATCCCTACGATAACCTCTTGTACGCCGTGATCTGCAGAACGATTAATCAATGTATCCAAAGCAGGAATCAAAGATTCATTTCCTTCTACCGAGAAACGTTTTTGTCCAACATATTTCGTGTGCATAAAGTTTTCAAAAGCAGTTGCTTCATTCAACTTTTCTAAAACACGTTCTTTCTCCTCCTTAGATAATTTTGGTTGATTCAAGTTTTGGTTTAACCAATTCTGAATCCAATTAATTCTTTGAGGTTCTCTTACATACATATACTCGATTCCGATAGATTCGCAGTACATGTTTTCTAAGTGTCCAATGATTTCACGTAAAGTGATTGGTCCACCGATACCTAAAATTTCACCAGCGTTGAATGTCAAATCTAAATCAGCATCAGATAAACCAAAGTTTTTGATGTCTAAAGTAGGTTCAAAAGTTCTACGCGCTCTAACTGGGTTAGTCTTAGTAAACAAATGTCCACGAGAACGGTAAGCATCAATCAAATTGATTACTTTAAATTCTTTCTGTACGTTGTCTGGAACTTGAGATACTACTGCAGGATTAACTACTGCTTGCGTTGTTTGACTAGCTTTGTTAGGAGCTGTTTGTGTTGCTGGTGCAAATAATGGCTCTCCATCATATGTTGCATTCGCAAAGTCATACCCTTGGAAAAAAGCTTTCCAACTTGGTTCAATACTATCCGGATATTGGACGTATTGATCATATAAGTCGCCTATAAACTCTAAATGAGCGGCATTTAAAAACGAAAAACGATCCATAAATTTTACTCTCTATGAGATTTAGCTACAAAAATAAACTATTTAAGGCTTTAAAAAAAATTACTTTCATCATATTTATCTTATCTCGCCATAAAAATATATTATAATCAAATAATCATTACATTTGATATAAATTTAAGAAAGATTTTACATTTAGATGAGAAATTTTCTAACAAAAAAAATAAACAAACGTTGGATTGGCTTCTTTATAATATTTGTGATTTTCGCTATTACAATATGGTCGAGTAACAAAATTGTACAAGAGCTAAAACGTGAAGAACACAAACGTGTAGAGAATTATGCGCGATCGCTAGAGTTGATAAGCTCATCAGAATTTTTAGACCCGAAAACGCAAGATTTTCTATTCAAATTAATTGAAGACAACAAATCAATCCCTGTTGCACTTGTAGACGAAAAAGGCATTATTGTAGACACCAAAAATATTGATGAATCCATCGTAAAAGATTCGGTTCAATTAAAAAAATATGTCAACAAAATGAAATCGTCGGAACAAACAATTGATGTTGAATTAATCGGAACTAAAAATTATGTTTATTTCAAAAATTCAAAACTTCTCAATCAATTACAATATTATCCACTCATCATTATTTTATTGATTTTACTGTTTTTTGGATTTTCGTACTGGTATTTCAAAACAGTTCGTGACACCGAAAAAAGTTATTTATGGGCTGGAATGGCAAAAGAAACGGCACATCAAATTGGTACACCACTTTCTTCGTTGATGGGTTGGGTCGAATTATTGAAATTGGAAGAAATCGATCAAACTTCAGTCATAGAAATTGAAAAAGATGTGGATCGGTTGAAACATATTGCCGAACGTTTCTCGAAAATTGGTTCAACTTCTGAACTCAAACAAACTGATATTATTTCAACTTCCAAACAAACAGTCGATTATATTTCGCAACGCATTTCGAAAGGAATTGAAGTAAATTTTGCTACCGATGTCGATGAATTTAACATCAATCTTAATTCTTCTTTATATAGTTGGGTTATCGAAAATTTGATGAAAAATGCGGCTGATGCCATGCAAAATAAAGGCGTTTTGGATATCGATATAAAAACGAAAGGTAAATTTGTCGAAATTTCTATTACCGATACAGGATCTGGAATTCCGACCAAATTGCAGAAAAAGATTTTTCAACCCGGCTTTACAACCAAAAAACGCGGTTGGGGATTGGGATTATCATTGGCCAAACGAATTATCGAAGATTATCACAAAGGAAAAATATTTGTTGCCAAATCATCCAAAGAAATCGGAACTGAGTTTAAGATTTTATTGAAAAAATAATCAGAAATATTACACAAAATCTTGATTATATAATGAGGTATACTTTTTGTAACTTTGTTATAACGACAACTGTTTTGTAAAATGAATAATTATGAATGCAACGACTATTGAACATGTGAATTCTAAATTGAAACAACTTCCTGAATCACTTTTGGAAGAAGTTGAGCGTTATATTGATTTTTTAACTTATAAACATAATCAAGAAACTGAATTTGAGTTAACGGAAGAACAAAAGGAAATTTTGGATAATCGACTTAACGAGCCAAAAGAAAATTTTTTGAATGCAAAAGATGTATTGAAAGAATTGCACGGAAAATATGATTTATAAGATTAGAATTTCTTCCGAAGCTGCCCAAGATATTGAACAAGCTATTTCTTATTATTCAAACTTTTCTACATCTGCTGCAAAATCATATTTAGCTGAATTGACAAAAGTTTTGGAAGCTTTGGAAATAAATCCTTTTTATCAAGTGAACTATAGAAATTTGCGTGCAAAACCTTTTAAATCTTTTCCTTATTTGGTTTTATTTGAAACTAATGAAGAAGAAAAAACTGTATTTATTTATGCAGTTTTTAATACACATAGAAATCCTACAAAATATCCAAAATAAAAAATGAGCTGAAAGTAAAACTTCAACTCATTTTTTAAATATCATTTTCTAATATCTAAATTCTAGTATCTCAGTACTAATTACTATTCTTTCACACCAATATAAATCTCAATTTCTGCATCAGCAGGATTTTGAGCTTTTTCGGTGTACAATTCGTAATCATATTTATACGTGCGATTTAGATTTGCATCATCATTCCAAATTTCTGCCCAAGTTTTTCCAACTGCTTCATGTAATTCTCCTTTGGCAATATATTTTTTGAATGTTTGTGGCTCAAATTCTCGCCCAACCATCCCTTCTGGAATTTCATCTAAAGAAGAAACTCCTAAACCAATAATCGTCGTATATTTTCCTGTAAAATCACTTTCGTAATCTGTGTAAACAGAATAAATATTAGAACTAATTGCATTTGGAATTTTAGTCATTATATTCTCACCAAAAAATTGATTCCACAATTTTCCTAAATCTTCAATCGCTTGACTATCATTATTAGACGTTTGAGTTGCTATTCCTATAATTTTTAACTTATTCATTTTTAAAGTTTTTAAAATCCTAAAATCATTTTCGCAATCGAAAAGTAAATCAACAAACCAAAAATATCATTACTTGTTGTGATAAATGGACCTGTTGCAATCGCAGGATCAACACCATATTTATGCAACATAATTGGAATAAATGTCCCAATCAAACTTGCTAAAATCATCACAATAACTAAAGCTAATACAATGGTTGAGGAAATTTCGTAACTCGTACTCATTAAGAAATGTGTCGCCAATAAAAGCACAAAAGCTAATAATGTACTATTTAATAAAGCCAATAACATTTCTTTTCCTAATCTTTTCCAAATAGAACCCGAAATATTACTATTCGCCAAACCTTGCACAATAATAGCAGAAGATTGCACACCAACATTTCCTGCCATGGCAGCAACCAGCGGCGTAAAAAAGAATAATTGCGGATACAAATTCATCGCATCACTAAAACTTTGCGACACATTAACAGCTACAAAACTACCTACCAAAGCCAATAAAAGCCAGGGCAAACGAGCGCGAGTTAATTTTAAGATATTATCATCAGAATCGACATTTTGAGTAATCCCGGCTGCTAATTGATAATTTTCTTCAGCTTCTTCACGAATCACATCAATCACATCATCCACCGTAATTACACCTACCAAACGCGTTAACTCGTCCACTACAGGCACTTCGTACAAATCATATTTTTCGATTACTTTCGCAACCTCCATATCTTTTGTATAGGTCTTTACATATTGGATCTTTTCATTGTAAACATCTGCCACTTTAGTGTTCGCAGAAGTTGTCAACAAACGCTTTAAACTCAATGTTCCAAGTAATTTTTCATCTTCATCAACTACATAAATCGAGAAAACTTCTTCTAAATCCTCAGCTTGTTTTCGCATTTGTTTTACCGCTGTGATTACCGACCAATCTTTGTTAACTTTTATCAACTCTTTTCCCATCAAACCTCCAGCCGTATCTTCGTCATAGCGCAAAAGATCTACAATTTCACGGGCATGTTCTTGGTCTTCTAATTGTGCAATTACCTCATCTTTCTTTTCATCAGAAAGTTCATTGATAACGTCAACTGCATCATCGGTATCCATCTCATTGATGACATCTTCGGCAATTTCTTTTGCAGTAAGCGTTTTCAGGAATTTGCGTCGATCATCTTCTTCTAATTCAAGAAGGATATCAGCAGAAATTTCATTATCGAGTAAATCAATTACAAAAGACTGTTCTTTGGTCGAAAGCTCATCAAACAATTCAGCAATATCAGCAGGGTGCAAATCTTGCAACATCTCCTTAACTGCTTTTGCATTTTGCTGATTAATACTTTCGTTTAAATGTTCAATAAAATCTTTTGTAATTTTTACCTCCATAATCTATTTCATTCTTTTCGTTAACTCAATAAAATCTTCGACAGATAATTGTTCTGCGCGCATATTCAAAAACTCGTGATCATTTAAATCCTCAGGAATCCCCAAAGCTTTCAACGAATTACGAAGCGTTTTTCTTCTTTGTCCAAAACCAGCTTTTACCACTTGAAAAAATCGTTTCTGTTCAACTCCTTCAATTTCTGTTCGGTAGCGTTTCATAATAATAACGCCCGATTTCACCTTTGGTGGTGGTGTAAAAACGTGTTCTGGAACAGTGAACAAATATTCACAATGATAATACGCTTGAGCTAAAACAGAAAGTATACCATAATCTTTTGTACCTTTTTTTGATGCAATACGTTCGGCAACTTCTTTCTGAAACATTCCACAAACTTCGGGAACAGTGTAACGCTCTTCTAAAGCTTTAAAAATAATTTGCGAAGATATATTATACGGAAAATTTCCTAAAATAGCAATTTGTTCATCAAACTTTGATGAAAAGTCCATTTTCAAGAAATCTTCGGAATGAATTTTAAATCCTGGGTAAAATGGTTGATAATATTCTTTTAAATATTCGACTGATTCTGTATCAATCTCCACAACCTCTATATTTTTCTTTGCTTGTAAAATATATTTTGTCAACACGCCCATTCCTGGACCAATTTCTAAGACACGATCATAACCTTCCCAAGTTAACCCTTCGGCGATGTCTCGTGCAATATTTTCATCATTCAAAAAATGCTGACCTAAATGTTTTTTAGCTTTTACTTTCAAAAATTCTAAATTTTAAGTTTTCTTTAACCAACTTACCGTAGAATATATACGGAATATCTTTCTTGCGAAATAAGTTTTTTTTATCTTAGCCCCAAAATTAACCCAAATGTCAAAAACGAACGATAAATTTGAGAAAAAAAGACTGCGATCTTCTAACATCACTGTTGTGATTAGTATTTCGCTTGTTTTATTTCTATTAGGTATTTTCGGCTTAATTGTCATTAATGCACAAAGTTACGCAGAACATCTAAAAAGAGAGTTAAAAATCGAGGCATATTTTAAAGATGTCGAAGATCCAAAATTAAAAGATAAGGAGCTTGATTTACAAAAATCTTATATCGATTCGTTGAAAGTGAAGTATCCTTTTGTTGAAGCTACACAGTATATCAGCAAAGAGGATGCAGCTAAAATTGCGAAAAAAGATTTGGGTACGGATGGTAGCGATTTCTTCGAAGAAAGTATTTTCCCTGCATCAGTTCAAATTACATTGAATCCTGCATTAATACAATCTGTTGAACAAATTGATTCTATTAATAAGGTATTGGCTAAAAATCCGATTGTAGACGAAGTAAAAAGTGACAAAGAAGCGATGGTAACGATTTACCACAGCATCAATAAAATTACATTCTGGATTATGATTTTTGCTGTTATCTTCTTGGTAATCGTTGTTGTATTAATCAACAACTCTATTCGTCTGAAAATATACGCAAAACGTTTCAGCATCAAAACAATGCAATTAGTTGGAGCGCGTAGACGTTTCATTGTAAAACCTTTCTTGATAGAAGCCGCAGTTTTAGGTTTCTTAGCAGCATTTATTGCAGCTGTAGGATTAGGTTTCTTATGGTACATTTTAGCAACAAAAGTTGGTTTAGTACTTTGGAACCCAAGCTTCACTCCACTTATTATTATTTTAATTGGAATTGGAGTTGTCATTGCCGTATTTAGTACATTGTTTGCTGCATGGCGTTATTTAAGATTAAAAACTGATCAACTTTATTAATGAAATCAAATTCTATCGATACAACAAAAAAATCAGCATCTACAAATGATGCTGGTTTTACTTTTTTATTCGGAAAAAGAAATTACATTTTCATGGCAATTGGTGTTGCACTAATTGGTCTTGGATTTTTATTAATGACAGGACACGATGCCAACACAAGACCAGATGGAACGTGGGATGCAAATTATTGGAACGACGAAATCTATTCTTTTCGTAGAATTAGATTAGCGCCATTTTTAGTTGTCGTTGGTTTCATCGTCGAGATTTATGCCATTTTAATCAATCCGAATAAAGAAAAATAATGAATACTTTACAAGCAATTATAATTGCTATAATAGAAGGTCTTACAGAATATTTACCGATTTCTTCTACAGCACACATGGGATTCACAGCAGCTTTGATGGGAATGCCAGAAAGTGAATTCTTAAAAATGTTTCAAGTTTCGATACAATTTGGAGCAATTTTATCAATTGTCGTTTTATATTGGAAAAAATTCTTTGACTTCAAAAATTTCAATTTCAATTTTTATATCAAATTAGCTTGTGCGGTTGTTCCTGCACTTATTTTAGGAAAACTATTCGATGATAAAATCGAGGCTGTTTTAGGAAATCAAGTTGCTATTTCTGGAATGTTAGTTTTCGGAGGAATCATTTTATTATTTGTAGATAAATGGTTCAAAAATCCTAAAATTAATGATGAAAAAGACATCACATTAAAACAAGCAATTATCATTGGTTTTTGGCAATGTTTGGCGATGATGCCTGGAACTTCTCGTTCTGCCGCTTCTATTATTGGTGGTATGACACAAGGTTTATCGCGTAAAGCAGCTGCAGAATTTTCATTCTTTTTAGCGGTTCCGACAATGTTAGCGGTTACAGTTTATTCTATTTTTGTTAAAACTTGGGGAGAAGATACTGCAACACCAATGAAAGGTTATGAAATGATTTTACAAGATCAAAACCATATTATATTATTCTTAATTGGAAATGTTGTAGCATTTATTGTAGCATTAATCGCAGTGAAAACATTTATCGCAGTTTTAACAAAATATGGTTTCAAATTTTGGGGGTGGTACAGAATAATCATCGGAATTATTTTATTGATTTATTTCTCATATAATTCTCCAACACAAGCAGAAAAAGACAATGCCGCTTCAGTAGAAACTACAATGATTCAGCACAAATAAGATGAATGTAGAAAAAATACAAGAAGGTCACGTTTTTTTGATTGATAAACCACTTGATTGGACATCTTTTGATGTTGTAAATAAGATTCGTTGGAACATTAGAAAAGCATATAACTTAAAGAAAATAAAAGTTGGACATGCTGGGACTTTAGATCCAAAAGCTACTGGACTTTTATTGGTTTGTACAGGGAAATGGACAAAACGCATTGATGAATTTCAGGCGCAAGAAAAGACTTATACTGGTACAATTAAATTAGGTGTTACAACGCCTACCTATGATTTAGAATCGGAAGAAAATGAAACTTTTCCGACAAATCATATCACAGAAGAAATTATTCGCGAAGCAACAAAACAATTTGTTGGAGAAATTGAACAATTTCCGCCAATGCATTCAGCGGTAAAAGTAGATGGAAAACGTTTATATGAATTAGCTCGCGAAGGTCAAGAAATAGAACGTAAAGCACGTAAAATAACGATTCACGATTTTAAAATTACAAAAATAGATTTACCTTTTGTCGATTTTGAAGTGAATTGTAGCAAAGGAACCTACATTCGTTCTTTGGCTTTTGATTTTGGAAAAGCAGTCAATTCTGGTGGATATTTAACAGCACTTCGTCGTACAAAAATTGGCGAATTTGATGTCATCAATGCTGAAAATTTCGCTTTAGAAAAAAGCTATTTTGAAGAAGAAAATACAACAGAAGAAGTATAAAATCAGAAAAGCTTGAACAAATGTTCAAGCTTTTTTTAGTTATAAAGTGATTAATACTTTATTTATTTCATCGCTCACTAATTTTGGCTTTTGCATCACCATAATATGTGTTCCGCCTTCTATTTGTATTGCATCTTTGATATATTCAATCGGAAAAACAATATCTTTTGTACCATGAATATGTGTAATATTTTCTTCATGATAAGCTGTAGAATGTTCCCAGTTTACAATCTTATGAATCGACCAACTTAAATATTCTTTGTTTCGAAACTCAAAAATATCGTCAATATTATCTTTTTCTCGATCAGTATAATATAATTTTCGCATCATCATGTACGAAAATGTCCGATCCGAAGTTAAGAAACTCATCGGAATTATTTTATGCGCATTAATAGAAGCCGAAAATCGAAATAACTTCGGAAGCTCTGCCCTACTCTTCACTGTCGAAATCAGAAATGTATGTTTTGGATTGATAAAACGATTCATTTCTTGCACAATTATTCCACCAAAAGATAATCCCATCAAAAGAAAATCTTCTGTGGGATTTATTTTATCTAACAATCTTTCGGTATAATGAGCCAAAGTTTCATCTTTCTCTGGATCTAACCAAGGAATATAAACTTGCTCAAAATCTTGTTCCAAGCGTAGATTTCGAAAAGCATTTGCATTTGCACCTAATCCACTTACTTGATAAATTTTCATACCTTAATTTATAATATATCTTTTTTCTTTGAGTAATCTGTTGGACGAACCCCGATTACTTTTTGGAATGTATTACTAAACGTTGGTAAACTATTGTAACCAACCATTGTCGAAATTTCACTGATTGAATACGTATTATCAATTAATAATTGTAAAGCGCGTAACATTCTCAAAATCGTAAAATATTGAACAAATGTCATATTCAAATCTTTTTGAAATAATCGTGATAATGATCGTTCAGAGAAACCGAATTCGGCTGTAATTTTCTTCATTGTAATCGAAGAATCCATATTATCATCTAAGAATTGAACGATTTTTTTCAGACGTTCATCGTGAGGAAGTGGTAAAGCCAATCGTAAACTACTTTTGCTTACTTTAGGTAATATTTCTTTGAAAGCTTGTGCGATTACATATTCGCTTCTATTTTCTGGAACAATATCTCCTTTCCATTGGTTAGAAAATAATAAAAGTTCTAACAATAATCCATCAGCAGGATAGATTCCTACTTTTTTATAAAACGAATTATCACTTTCATTAATAGGGAAATATAAATTTCTCATAATCACCTCTGGTGTATTTGGGTGTATACTATGTTCCACATGAGGCGGTATCCACATATAGTGTCTTGCAGGTAAATAAAAGGTATCTTTTCCTATTTTTACATAAACTATTCCTCCCTCACAATAAAGAAATTGCGCTTTGTTATGTTTATGTTCTACCACGTATGCTTCCGAAATTTCCTTATGGTAACAGAAAATTGAGGTTGGTAATTTGTCAATTTCGGTTAGGTAATATCGTGTTTCGAACTTATTATCCAAATGTATATTCATAGTTTCTTTAATCTGCGAACTAATATAATAATTTATTTGATATAATGTATAATGTACACAAATAAAAGTGTCTGAAATGAATAATTATTTGACTATTTTTGATATTAACTTTTTATTAATTAGTCCAATATTTGTAATTCCCTCCGTTCAGAAGGGAACAATTATTGAATAGTATTAGAAAGAAAAAGTTGCATTATGTTGGAAAGAATAAAATTAACTGACTTACAGTCAAAAGTAATGACAGCAGAGGAGTCTGCCAAATTTTTTGAAGATGGAATGACTGTTGGTTCTAGTGGTTTTACAAGAGGAGGCGATACAAAAGTTGTATTAAAAGCTGTTGCGGAGCGTGCCAAATCTGAAAATTTAAAAATCACTTTAGTAACAGGAGCTTCATTAGGACATGGTACAGACGCGGCTTTAGTAGAAAGTGGAGCATTAAAAAAACGTTTACCATTCCAAGTAGACACTGTAATGCGTAAAAATATAAATGCAGGTAATGTTTTATTTATCGATCAGCATTTAGGTGAAACAGCCGAACATATTTTAGATGGACAATTTAAAATTAATTTAGGTGTTTTAGAAGTTGCTGAAATTTTAGAAGATGGTTCTTTGGTACCTACAACTTCTATTGGTAATAATGCAGAAATTGCTGCAAATGCAGACAAATTAATCATCGAGATTAACACATCTATCCCTACAAATATCAAAGGTATTCACGATATTTATAGTGTAGAAGAATACGGAAAACGTACACCAATTAACATCACTTCTTGTGATACAAAAATTGGAACAGAAACAATAAAAGTAGATCCTTCTAAAATTGTTGGAATTGTTTTTCACGACATTCAAGATGCTCCTGGAGACATTCAACCAGCTGATGAAGCGACTGCTGCAATTGCTCAAAACATTGTAAAATTCTTCGAAAATGAAGTTGAAGAAGGTCGTCTTACAAAATCATTAATGCCATTACAATGTGGAATTGGTAAAGTTGCAAACGCCGTTTTAGGTGGTTTAGAGCATTCAGATTTCGAAGATTTAGTAATGTATTCAGAAGTTTTACAAGATTCTACATTTGATTTAATCGATTCTGGAAAAATGAAATTTGCTTCAGCATCTTCTATGACAGTTTCACAAGAATGTTACGATCGTGTAATTGGAAACATCGACAATTATAAAGATAAAATTGTTTTACGTCCACAATCTATTTCTAACTCTGCCGAAGTTATTCGTCGTTTAGGAATTATTGGAATCAATACATCTTTAGAGTGTGATATTTATGGTAACGTAAACTCAACTCACGTTTCTGGTACTCACATGATGAACGGTATTGGGGGATCTGGAGATTTTGCTCGTAATGCATTTATCTCAATCTTTGTTACTGCTTCTATCGCAAAAGGTGGAAATATTTCGTCTATCGTTCCGATGGTTTCTCATCACGATCACACAGAACATGATGTAGATATTATTGTTACAGAGCAAGGTTTAGCCGATTTAAGAGGTTTAGCACCACGCGAAAGAGCTATCGAAATTATCAACAACTGTGTTCATCCAGATTATAAAGGTGAATTATTATCTTATTTCGAAAGAGCTTGTGCAGAAAGAGGTGGTCAAACGCCACATATCTTAGAAGAAGCGTTCTCTTGGCACACAAGATTGAAACAAACAGGTTCTATGAAAAAAGAAGAATTATTAGTTTTGAATCATTAGAATAATAAATAATAAAACTATACTTTTTTTAAAGCATAATTCAGAATTTCTGGATTGTGCTTTTTTTGTGAAATAATGTAACTTTGTTAGAAGTCTAAGAAACATGAAAAAAATACTTTTAATAACACTACCATTGACAACTTTTTTTGCGTGTCAATCTAATCAAAACGAAAATCAAAATTTAGAACAAATTGATAAAAAATCGGCTCGCGAAGTTGTTTTAACAACAGAAACAAAAGGCGATTCTGTTTTACATATTACTAAACAAAAAATTTGGTCAAACGATTTGATGATTGCAGAAAAAGTAGACACGTTGATTACGCACAAACAATATACACCTACCGATTCTACTAAAATTCCTATTTACGTAACCATTCAATAATCTATCATGAATAAAAGAGAAAAAAGAGCAAGTAAAGTAGTGACTTTAGTGTTAATTTCTTCGGTTCTTAGTTCGTGTATGAATCGTGAAGAAGCGCCCGTTACGAACAATGCGCAAAAGGTATATATGCGTGCAGATTCTACTGCGCCTTACACAGATGTCACGTCAAATTATTCGTCGCATTCAGGTGGTTCGCATCATGGCGGAATGGGAAGTTCGTTGCTTTGGTTTATGGCTTTTCGTAGCTTAACAGGTGGCGGAATGGGCTATGCAAGTCAAGGTTTGCATCAACAATCTAATGTCGGAACAAACGCAGCAAAAGCTCAAGCGTACAAAAGTCAAACTGTTCGTGGTGGATTCGGAAAATCTGCTTCTTCTCGTTCAGTTTCATCTTAAACTAATTTTATGCAATTAAAAAGAATAAAAGCTGACGAAAACTGGCAAGAAAGGTTAGAAAATATTGGCTTTGGTTATCATACAGACGAAAATAAACAAACCTATTGGGTAGAAGATTATTATTATTCGATTTCAGAAAAAGAAGCGGATAAATTTTTTGAAGCGACAAACGAATTATGGGAAATGTGCTTGAATGCTGTCGAACATGTGATTCAAAATAATCGTTTGGACGAATTTAAAATTCCAAAATTTATCCAACCTTATTTGATTGATACATGGGAAAATGATGCGCCAAGTATTTATGGACGTTTTGATTTTGCTTATGATAATGATCAATTAAAAATGTTAGAATTCAATGCTGATACACCAACTTCTTTGTTCGAATGTGGTGTTGTACAATGGCTTTGGATGGAAAATTATTTTGGAGAAACGAAAGATCAATTCAATTCTGTTCATGATAAATTAATTGAAACATGGAAAATGTTAAAACCTTATTTGAAAGGTGAAACATTGCATTTTTCTTGCGTGAGAGAATCGTTAGAAGATTTGACGAATATCGAATATATCAGAGATTGTGCGATACAAGCCGGAATTAATACCAAATTAATTTACGTTGACGAAATCGGTTGGAATAATGTCAATTTTGTTGATTTAGAAGAAAAACCAATTACAGATATTTTCAAGCTTTATCCGTGGGAATGGATGATGAACGAGTTGTTTGCATACAACATCAAAAATGATGAAATCAACGCAAATTGGATAGAACCTGCTTGGAAAATGATTCTTTCGAACAAAGCTATTTTACCAATTTTATGGGAATTGTATCCAGATCATCCATTATTATTAGAAGCTTATACAGATTCACCAAAAGAGATGAAGAATTATGTCAAAAAACCATTGTTATCACGTGAAGGCGCAAATATAGAAGTTGTAAAAAACGGAACTATTTCGGAGCAAACTTCAGGAGAATATGGTGAAGAAGGTTTTATTTATCAAGCTTTGGCTAATTTACATCATGAAGAAACAGGTTATACCATTATCGGAAGTTGGATTATTGGGCAAGAATCGTGTGGAATTACGTTCCGCGAAAGTGACCAATTTATTACAACCGATAAAAGTCGTTTTGTTCCGCATATTATTGAGTAAAATATTTAAAACCAAAAAGTCTAATTCCACTCCGAATTAGACTTTTTTAGTTTAAACAAAATCAAATAATTAGCTCAAAAATTGCAAATAGTTTAAAAATTCGTAGGTTTCATCGTATTTATTTCATAAATTATAAAAAGATTCTGTTAAAATGTTTTATCAATTAAAGGTTTAAGAAATAAAACGTTAGATAAATTTTTACGAATCAAAACCAACTAAATACAAACTAAAAAGTAGAAATATGGATTTTTTAGATGATTTGTTTAACTCTTCAACCCTTCCCACAGAGCGCGTTTCGCGTATGCTCGAAGAAGATTTGTTTTGGCAAATTATAGAAAATTCTTTGCTCAATGCCAATAATTTGCAAGATCAAGAAAAGGCTTTGGAGCAAGAATTAGAAGATCTAACTGCCGAGGATATTATTGGTTTTCAACTTCGATTAGAGTTCTATTCGTATTCGTTACATTCGCCTGAAATATGGTGTGCAGCTTGTATTATGAATGATGATACAGATCCAACACATTTCTATTATTTCAAAAATTGGATTATTTCGCAAGGACAAGAATTGTTTGAAAAGGCAATTTTGAATCCTGATAATTTAGCTGATTATTTTAACGAAGGCTTCAACGAAGATGATTTATATGAATTTGAAGATTTTCATTTAATCGCTGATGATGTTTTCTATGAAAAATTCGAACACAAGATTATTGACTTTGTAAACAAAGAATGTTTTAAATTTTATACAGAAAAATCTCCAAAACCTGAGTTTGATTGGGATGATGAAAATTTAACCAATTTGCAAATCATTTGTCCAAGATTATTCAAAGTTTTTATCGAAGATTATTCTCCAGATGATGACGAAATGGAGGATGATTTTGATGATGAAGACGAGTTTTTATAATGATAATATTTAATACCCATTTTATTCCTTCAAGGGAAGATAGTGCTCTAAGGAAAATTGTCACATTAATTTCAGTAGTTGCCTATTTCTTTTTTATATTAATTGGATATAGCGCATTCAATTATTTTTTAATTTCTGGACATATTATAGTTCAACTTTATTTTATAATTAGTAATAGTAAAGAGTCTTATGAGTTTAATAACAACAAACTTATTTATACTAATTTAGTATATAAGAAAGCGATAGATTTCACAAGCTATAGTATTACAAACGGTGAATATAAAGATTCTTATAAAAAGAAATCTAATGGACAATTAATTCAATTGTATGCTGATAATAAAATAGTTTGTCGTATTAAAGAAGTTCATAATAAATATGTGTTTGATGAGAGATTCTATCTTATTTAAAAACTAATTATCCTGAAATAAAAAAGAATGAAGATTTTGAAATAAGTTTTGTAGAAAAAGAATATATTATAATTACATCATTGATTTTCTCCTCTTTAATAATATTTATTTTATCTTTTAGCATAGAAAATTATCAGCCTGATAAAATACAAGAATACAAAACCATTAAAGGTCATATGGCTTATCAGCCAGAAATAGATTTTAGTGGAAAAAGGAAAAATCGAAAAGAATATTTAATCTTTAAATTAAAAGAATATCCTCAAATAAATTTCAATTTACAATATGAAAATTTCAATAAAATTAATGGATATGAATTTGTTAAAACAAATCATCAAAATAATTTGATTGAATTCGAAATTTTTAAAGAGGATAATGATTACAAAATCAAAAAACTGGCACAACCTTATTTTTATTCTCATTTAAATAATAAGAAAATAATATCAATACAAGCTTTAAAATATCAAAATAAAGAGTTAATACAAATCGATTTTTCAAATAAATTTCAAGGGCGATTTGATTTATTACTAATGTGTTTAGGAGTATTATTGATTGTATTGATTACATATAATATTTATTGCATAACAAGAATTTTAAAATAAAAAAAGGAACTCAAATTTGAGTTCCTTTACTATTTTGATTAAGAATATTCTTATCCTAAAACTTTTGCAACTGTAGCTCCAATATCAGCAGGAGATGCAACAACGTGGATTCCACATTCTTCCATAATTGCCATTTTAGCTTGTGCTGTATCATCAGCTCCACCAACGATAGCTCCAGCGTGTCCCATTGTACGACCTTTTGGTGCAGTTTGTCCTGCAATAAATCCTACAACTGGTTTAGTTCCATTAGCTTTAATCCAACGAGCAGCCTCAGCTTCTAATTGTCCACCAATTTCACCAATCATTACGATACACTCAGTTTCTGGGTCATTCATAAATAATTCAACAGCTTCTTTCGTTGTAGTTCCAATAATTGGGTCTCCTCCAATTCCGATTGCTGTAGAAATTCCGTAACCAGCTTTTACAACTTGGTCAGCAGCTTCGTAAGTTAAAGTTCCTGATTTAGAAACGATACCAACTTTACCTTTTTTGAAAATGAAACCTGGCATAATACCAACTTTAGCTTCCTCAGAAGTAATAACACCAGGACAGTTAGGTCCGATTAATGTTACATCTCTTTGGTCAACATAAGCTTGTACTTTTACCATATCTTCTACTGGAATACCTTCTGTAATACAGATAATTACTTTGATACCTGCTTCTGCAGCTTCCATTACAGCGTCAGCAGCGAATGCTGGTGGAACGAAAATAATAGAAACGTCTGCTCCTGCTTGATCAACAGCATCTTTTACTGTGTTAAAAATTGGTAACCCTAAGTGAGTTTGTCCTCCTTTCCCTGGAGTTACACCACCTACTACTTGTGTTCCATATTCAATCATTTGCTCAGCATGAAAAGTTCCTTCTTTCCCTGTGAAACCTTGAACGATTATTTTTGAATCTTTGTTTACTAATACAGACATTGTGATTTTTAATTTACACAAATATAAAAGGAGTTTTGCATTTTAAAAAATATTCAATGTAAAAAATACACTAAATCTTTATTGGAACAGGACAAAAAAGGATAAGATATTTATCATAAAAAAAGCCGACCAAACGGTCGGCTATAAAATATTTTCTATAGATAATTTTATTTTCTCTTGTAATCGCGAACCATTATCTCTGTGACAGCCATTTTTTTATACAATCCTCGAGCCTCTTCAGCTGGATAACCAAAATATGTTTTTCCTCCTTCCAGAGATTTACTAACTCCTGCTTGTGCTAATAATACCGCTTTTGTACCGATTGTTACACCACTTGTAATCCCAACTTGTCCCCAAATAGAAACTTCGTCTTCTACATTTACACAACCAGCAATTCCAACTTGCGAAGCAATCAAACATTTTTTACCAATAATTGTATCGTGACCAATCTGAATTAAATTATCCATTATTGTTCCTTCACCAATAATTGTAGAAGCAGAAACTCCTCTATCTATCGTACAATTCGCACCAATTTCTACATTATTTTCGATGATAACATTTCCGACAGATTTTAAACGATCAAAACCTGTTTCACGGTTTTTGTAGTAAAATGCATCAGCTCCTAAAACTGTTCCCGAACGAATAATTACATTATCTCCGATAATTGCATAATCATTGATTGAAACATTAGAATGAATCACACAATTTTTTCCAATTTTGACATGATTTCCTATAAATGCGCCTGGCTGAATAATTGTTCCTTCACCTATTTCTGCAGAATCAGAAATTTGTTTTGTAGCAGCTTCAAACGCCATAAAATGTTGTCCAATTTTGACAAAATCACGGAAAGGATCATCAGAAATCAACAAAGCTTTTCCTTCTGGACAATCAACTTCTTTGTTAATCAAAACAATTGTTGCATTCGATTGTAGCGCTTTATCATAATATTTTGGATGATCAACAAAAACAATATCTCCCGCTTCTACACGGTGAATTTCATTGATTCCTTCTACTGGAAAATTTTCGTCTCCAATAAATTTCGCATCGATAATTGATGCTATATCTTTTAATTGATGTGTTTGTGGAAATTTCATCTTTCTCTCCTTTTAAAAAGTCTACAAATATAAAAATAAAAAAGCTGTCAAAAAATGACAGCTTTAATGATTTATGAATTGAATTTCATTATTTTTTCTTGAAAACCATTGTTTTAACATCATTTGCAAACAAAACTAATTTTCCGTCTACAATTTCGTATTTATTTACATTATTAAAACGCTCTCCAAAAGCATCAGAATCTACACCTTGACAAGCCATACGCGTTGTTGCGATGTTTTTTACTGTCAATGAATTGCCTACTGCTACATAAGCTCCTGTCAAATTATTACATCCATCATTACCTGAAACCTTGTTATTTTGGAATGTTAATGTAGGTTTTTGATTTGGGAAACGATCGTCTACTGATTTTGCACTTCTATCTTTACCAATAAATTCTTCTAATTCCCAAGAACCTGCTAAAGTACCAGGACGAACAAAAGTCATGATGACAATATCTCCTTGAATTAATAATAATTTATTATCTGAAATAGAGTATTTTAATTTTCCGTTTAATTTTGAACTGAAATTAGAATCTTCTACATTTTGACAAGCTTTCATCGTAGACATCATATTACCAAATGTAATTTCATTTCCAGAAATTGTAACTCCTCCATTCAAAGTGTTACAACCATCCGAAGCATTTAACATACTATTCGAAATAAAATTAAGGTAAGGAGTTCCCATTGGATAAGCTTCTGCAATAGAACCTGCCTTCATAAAATTGATTTGGCTCAACTCCCATTTTCCTAAAATAGAGTTGTTATTTGTGTTTTCAGTATTACCTATCACGTTATTAACAGTAGAACAAGATGTTAAGAATCCTGTTGCTAAAATTGCTGAAAAAGATATTTTTAAAATTATTGATTTCATAAAATTTAATTTCAAGTTTCAGTCTAATAAACGAATATCATACCAAATCTCAAAAATGTTAAAATACATTTCTACAAAGGTTTTGAAAAGATGAAGCCAAGTAAAGAATTTGTTTTAATTTTGAGAATTAATTTGTTTACACAATTCTCAAAAAATAATTCAATTTGATTTCTCAAAGAACGATAGATATAATTTTCGAAACAGCTCGTGTAGAAGAAGTTGTTGGTGATTTTGTTACCTTAAAACGTGCAGGTTCTAGCTTAAAAGGACTCTCGCCTTTTGGTAATGAAAAGACACCTTCTTTTGTTGTTTCGCCTGCCAAACAAATCTGGAAAGATTTTTCTTCTGGAAGAGGTGGAAATGTTGTGACTTTTTTGATGGAAGTTGAACAATTTACTTATCCAGAAGCGTTGCGATGGCTGGCAAAACGTTATAACATCGAGATTGAAGAAGATGGTGAATATACTTTTGAGCAACAACAAGAAGAAAAAGACCGAGAAAGTTTATATATCTTGACTGATTTTGCGAAGAAATTCTTCACTAATCAATTGCATAATTCGGAAGAAGGAAATTTAATTGGTCTGAGTTATTTCCGTGAACGTGGTTTCACCAAAGAAACTATCGATAAATTTGAACTTGGTTATTCGCCAAAACAATGGGATGCTTTTGCTGAATATGCTTTAAAAAATGGTTATTCGAAAGAATTAATTGAAGAAGCTGGTTTAGCAACTTTCAAAGAAGATAATAAGAAATATGATAAGTTTCGCGAACGTGTTATGTTTCCTATTTATAGTTTTTCTGGTAGAACATTAGGTTTTGGTGGACGAATTTTGCGAAATGATGCCAAAGCTGCTAAATATTTAAACTCTCCCGAAAATAAAATTTATCATAAAAGTAAAACGCTTTACGGATTATTTCAGGCAAAGCAACACATTACAAAAGCCGATCAATGTTTTTTGGTTGAAGGTTATACAGATGTTTTGTCTCTGCATCAAGCTGGAATACAAAATGTGGTGGCGAGTTCTGGAACAGCACTTACAAATGAGCAAATTCGTTTGATAAAACGTTTGACAGAGAACATCATTGTGATGTACGATGGCGATAATGCTGGTATCAAAGCTTCTTTCCGCGGAATTGATATGATTTTGGAACAAGAAATGAATGTCAAAATTCTATTGTTACCAGAGGGCGAAGATCCGGATTCGTTTGCGAAAAAACATTCGACAACAGAAATCGAAGCGTATATAAAAGAAAATGCCTCCGATTTCATTCGTTTTAAGGCAAATGTTTTGTTGGAAGATGCGAAGAATGATCCTATCAAAAAAGCGGAATTAATTAGAGAAATTGTCAAATCGATTTCACTTATTCCGAATATTATCAAGCAGGAGGTTTACATTGCAGAAACTTCTAAAATTATGGAAATTCGAGAAGAAGTTTTGTTCAAAGAATTGGCTCAATTGCAAAATTCTGGCGATAAATCGACTTCTTCGTCTTCTCATATTACCGATAATGCGCGAACTAAAAAACCTGCTATTTCGGTTGTTCCGTCTACAAAAGAAGTCATCAATGTTCAGCAAACTGTAGAAAATGAAATCATTAAGTTGATTATGCAATTTGGTGATTTAGAAGTTGATTTGAAGAACGAGAACAACGAGCTATATAAAACAACAGTTAACCAAGAAATCATTTCTCAATTTGATGAAAACGAGTTAAGTTTGAGTAATCCACTTTATCAATCTATTTTAGAAGAAGTGAAAGTTGGTTTGGGAAATGATGAATTGCGAACAGGAACTTATTTTTCTCGATTAACCAATCCAGAAATTGTACAGCTTGCTTCGGAAATGATGTTAGAAAAACATAGTTTAAGCGAAAACTGGACAGTAAAGCAAGGCATCAACATTAAGAAAAAAGAAGAATTTGTGCACAAAGATTTATTTGATGTTTTACTTCGCTTCAAAATTATTTACATAGATAATGTGATTAAAGAATTGATGCATCAAACAAAAAATCCTGAATTATCAATCGAAGAAACGAGTCAAATTCTTCAACAAATTATGCATTTTACTGGATTAAAAAATATCTTAAATCAACATCTTAATCGCGTCATTTAATTTAACATTTACTGATTAAAATCACAACTCACTGACTAATAAATATTTACATAAAAATTACAAATAGTTCTTAAAAATTTTAATAAGTGACTATATTTTTAACTTATTGTTAACAATTCTTTATAAAGCTACTAAACATAGACATTTAGGTCTCTTTTATTTTCTGAAAATCATTAGAAAAAACTATGCATGTACAAACAAAATCTATTATGCTTATTTTAGATAAAGATTCAGAAAGAACTAAAGAATGACAAAGAATATTTTAACATTATTAGTAATGCTGATGATTATCCCAATGGCTCAAGCTAAAGGAAAATCAAACTTTTCAATAGAAAATCCGTTACCAGTTACTATAACTAAAAATTTGAAACTTAATATAATCAATAAATTTTCAGATTTTAATAAAACAGATAACACTGCGATTTCGGAAATTGTTGAAAAAGCTGGAAAAAAAGTAAGTGGAATTGTATCATGGTATGCTGATAAATTTCACGGTAAAAAAACTTCTAGTGGCGAGTTATATAACAAAAATAACTTAACTGCAGCCCACAAAACTTTACCATTCGGTACAAAAGTCAAAGTAACCAATACAAATAACGGAAAATCTGTTGTTGTAAAAATAAACGATAGAGGACCACATACAAAATCTCGTTTATTGGATTTGAGTAAAGCAGCGTTTACTTCTATAGGTTCTATTAATTCGGGAACATTAAACGTAGAAATGGAAGTTGTAGAGTAAAACAATTTTTAGATATTAAAAAAGAAAAGGATTGAACAATGTTCAATCCTTTTCTTTTTTAATCATTATGATGTTTATGATGCCCTTTCTTTTTATAATAATTCCCATTATTTTTCTTTTGTTGACCTGGTGCATATCGTTTTGCAGATTTATAACCGTGTACTTTTTTGTGTTGACCTGGTGGTAAGCTACGATGGTCATCATATCTTACTTCGTACTTCGGATATTTCTTATACTTCTTTTTGTGTTTATGCTGATGCTCTAATCCATATATAGTTGAGAACCATCACACGATACCAAAAATAAAGCAGCGAGGGCAAAAAACGCAATCAAGTTGATTTTTTTTAATACTGTTAGTTTCATAATCATATTCATTATATTCATTTTGAGATAAGACAATAACCTTACCAAAAAAGACTTTACAATATTTTAATGAATATACTGATTGGAATAGTATTTGAGAATCAATAATTAAACTATTAAAATTATGAAAGAAAAAATCCAATACCGCTACAAAACAACGAACGAAGCTTTAGACGAACTAAAAGAAAATGGTTTTACTATTGACTATAATATCGAAAAAAATCAATTAAAACAAGCCCCTGAAATCTTTGATATCGTATGCATTTATCGTTACGAAGGAATGTCTGATCCTGATGACGAATCTTCTGTTTATGGTATAATCAATAATCAAAACGGAGATAAAGGTGTTTACGTGGTTGGAAATTTATCAACAGATGACGATGTCGATCATTTCTTGGTTGATTTGGAAATAAAACGTAGAACAATTCAAGAATAAGAATATTACAATTATTAATCAAATAAAAAAGCTCGATGCAAATGCATCGAGCTTTTTAGATTTTATAACATCTTTCTAATTAGAAAGGATATTCATAAATTTTTGATTCGTGGAAGTAAGGGTGACCTTTTGCTTCTAAGTTTAATTTAGAAACTGCATTCATAACTACGAATGTAAATAATCCACCGATTCCAACTAATGCTCCAATTTCCATTAAACCAAAGTTGTGGAATGGTCCAACAGCTGCTGGCATAATTTGGTTGTAGAAATCCCAGTAGTGTCCAAAAATGATAACAAATCCCATCGCGAAAACGATTTGGTAACGACGTTTCATGCTTGATGAAATTAAAATCAAGAATGGGGCTACTAAGTTAATGATCAACATCCAGAAATATAATGGGTATTGCGCCATACGTTGTTGGAAGTATTGAGCTTCCTCAGGAATGTTTGCGTACCATTGTAACATGAATTGACAGAACCATAAGTAAGACCATAATAATGAGAAACCGAACATGTATTTTGTTAAATCATGTAAGTGGTTATCATTAAATAATGGTAAAGCGTTCTTTCTTTTTAAGTAGATAGAAATAATTGCCATAATAGAAACCGCAGAAACTAAGTATGAAACCATTCCGTACCACATAAATAATGAAGAGAACCAGTGTGGATCTAAAGACATCACGAAATCCCAAGCAAATGCTGCAGAACAAATTGCGAAAATCACTAAGTAAATTACTGATTTTTTGTACAATTGAGCGTACACTTTTAAGTCTCCGTTTGTCTCATCTAATTTGCGTGTTGCGTTTTTAATTACTGGTAACATTAAAGATAATACTACTAAGTAAATAACACAACGTACTAACCAGAAGTTAGGGCTTAACCAAAGTTGAGCTTTGTTTGCCATGTAGATATCATACTTCTCGCTATCAGGATTTATTAAATCAGCATCCATCCAGTGGAATAAGTGATTCATATGAAAATAAGATCCTAAAACGATGATAGCTACAAGTACAGAACCAACTGGTAAAAATGACGCGATAGCCTCCATAACACGAGATACTACCATAGACCAACCAGCGTTAGCTACGAATTGAATACATAAGAAAAACAAAGCAGATGCCGCAATACCAAACGATAAATAAGCTGGTACATAGAAAGCAGCCCAAGGTCTGTTTTTCAATAAATTTGTCAAATGCTCCATGTGTCCAGCATGATCTGTGTTCATAGATGCATAAGAATCTGAAATGTAGTCACCAAAAAATTGAGTTGGGTGAGCTTCAATCAAACCGTTAATATATTCAGTTGAATTAGCAACATCTTGTTGATGTAAGAAAAATCCTATCCCGTAAAGTACAACACCTATAACAGCTAAGATAAGTGATGCATTTTTTAATCTTGGGGAAAATGTATATTGCATAATAATTAACTTATTTTATTATTTATTAGTTGCTGTTTCAGTTTCTGTTGCAGGTTTTGCTTCAGCAGTAGCGTCTCCAGCAGGAGCAGCGGGAGCTGTAGTAGCACCTTTCAAACTCATTACATATTCAGCAACTCTCCAACGGTCTGCAGGAGTCAATTGAGATGCGTAAGAACCCATCGCATTTTTTCCGTACATAATTACATGATAAACAGAACCTACTGTAACATCTCTTTCGCTATAATTAGGAACACCTGAATAAGCTTTAGATTTTACAATTGAACCTTGTCCATCACCAGCTTCACCGTGACAAACTGCACAATTTTGTCCAAACAATAACTTACCTCTTTCTAAGTCTGCAGCTTTGTTAGCCGCATTCAAAGGAGAAACAGTTACTGCTTTTGCTTGTGCATAACCAGCGTTATTGTTTTTGAAAGTCCATGGTAAAATATCACCATCTGTTCTTGCAACAGCACCTTCTACAGATTCTAATGCAGACATATTATGATTTTTACTTAATACAGGAACTTCAGAGTTTTCTTCGTCATGAGGGTAACCAAAAGTTGCCTTTTCATAAGGATCATATGCCGTAGGATAATACATATCTGGCATATATACGATACTTGCGTGACGTTTTTTATCAGAACAAGAAGTGATAATAATACTTCCTAATCCTATAAGTAATGCTATCTTTTTCATTATGCTTCTTGTACTAAATTGTTAACACTTGGTTCTACGACTACATCACCTTTTACAGTTACTTCTTCAGCACCAGTTTCTACAAATACATTTTTGATTTTCTCAACATCAGCTGTTCTGATTTCGATTAAGAATTTATCATCTGTTGTACGTGGATCTGGGTTTTTAGCTTTAGCACCTGGGTACATTTTGTTACGCACTAAGTATGTTAATGACATAAAGTGCGCTGCACAGAATACTGTCAACTCGAACATAATAGGAACGAAAGCTGGCATATTCTCACCCCAAGAAAAAGATGGTTTCCCTCCAATATCTTGAGCCCAGTCATGGTTCATAATAAACCATGTCATCAAAGATGCTAACGTTGTACCAAATGCACCGTAGAAGAAAGCAAGGTCAGAAATACGAGTTTTCTTTAATCCTAAGGCTTTATCTAAACCGTGTACAGGGAAAGGTGTATATACTTCATCTATCGTAATACCTTGTTTACGAATAGATTTTACTGCTTTTAATAAATCATCATCGTCTCCGTAAAGACCATAAACGATTTTAGTGTTCGTGATGCTCATCTTCAGTATGATGTTTTTTATAGCTTTCGCCTGATGATTTCAAAATAGTTTTTAATTCAGATTGTGAAATAACTGGGAATGTACGTGCGTACAATAAGTATAACACAGAAAAGAATCCCATAGTACCTAAGAAGATACCTACGTCTACCCATGAAGGCATAAACATTGTCCAGCTCGATGGTAAATAGTCACGAGATAAGTTGATAACGATAATATCAAAACGCTCGAACCACATACCGATGTTAACTACGATAGAGATAACGAATGTCCAGAAGAAGTTTCTTCTGATTGGACGAATCCATAATAATCCTGGTACTAAAACGTTACAGATAATTAACGCCCAGAATGCCCACCAATAAGGTCCTGTTGCTGCTCCTGGAGAGAAGTATGTAAAGTCTTCGTAACGAGATCCTGAATACCAAGCGATCCATAACTCTGTTAAGTATGCTACTGCAACCATACCACCTGTTACAACGATTACAATGTTCATGTACTCGATGTGTTTACGTGTGATATAATCTTCGTAGTGTAAAACTTTACGCATTACACTTAATAATGTTTGTACCATCGCGAAACCAGAGAAAATAGCTCCAGCAACGAAATATGGAGGATATACTGTTGAGTGCCATCCTTTGATTACCGACGTTGCGAAGTCAAAAGATACAATCGTGTGTACCGAGAATACTAACGGTGTACATAAACCAGCTAATACCAAAGATAACTCTTCGAAACGTTGCCAGTGTTTTGCTCCACCACCCCATCCGAATGATAAGATTCCGTAGATTTTCTTAGCGAATGGTTTTGTTGCACGGTCACGTACCATAGCGAAGTCAGGAATTAATCCCATCAACCAGAAAACTGTTGATACAGAGAAATACGTAGAAATCGCGAATACGTCCCATAATAATGGTGAGTTAAAGTTAGGCCATAAAGATCCAAATTGGTTAGGAATTGGGAATACCCAGTACATTAACCATGGACGACCCATGTGAATTACAGGGAATAACGCTGCCTGTACAACGGCGAAGATTGTCATGGCTTCCGCAGAACGGTTAACCGACATTCTCCATTTTTGACGGAATAATAATAAAACGGCTGAGATTAACGTACCAGCGTGACCGATACCTACCCACCATACGAAGTTGGTGATATCCCAACCCCAGTTAATCGTTCTATTCAATCCCCATACACCAATACCAGTTCCTACTGTATAAGCAATTGCTCCAACACCAAAGATGAATGCAACCATTGCTATACTGAAACATGTCCACCACAATTTACTTGCTGGCGTCTCAATTGGACGAGCAATGTCTACTGTGATATCGTGGTAGGTTTTATGTCCTAAAATAAGGGGTTCTCTTACCTGTGATTCGTAATGTGACATATTTGTTTACCTTATTAATTCTTTACTAATTTAATTAAGCTTGTTCTTTTCTGTTTCTAACTTTTACTTGATAGATAACGTTTGGTTTTGTACCAATTTCTTCTAATAAAACATAAGAACGTTTATCTTTCGATGCTGCTCTTACTTCAGATTTATCATCATTGATATCACCAAATTTCATCGCACCTGTTCCACAAGCAGCAGCACAAGCAGCAGCAGCCATAAACTCTTCGTCTTTAACTACTCTGTTCTCTTTCTTAGCTTTTAAGATTGCAGCTTGAGTTTGTTGGATACAGAATGAACATTTCTCAATTACTCCTCGTGTACGTACAACAACATCTGGGTTAAGTACCATACGACCTAAATCATTGTTCATGTGGAAGTCGTATTTATCATTGTTCGCCCAGTTAAACCAGTTGAAACGACGTACTTTATAAGGACAGTTATTTGCACAATAACGAGTACCAACACAACGGTTATAAGCCATCATGTTTTGACCTTGACGACCATGAGATGTTGCACCTACTGGACACACAGTCTCACAAGGAGCGTGGTTACAGTGTTGACACATTAATGGTTGGAAAATCACATCTGGATTTTCAGCCTCTGGCTTAATTAAACGTGTATATTGTTGTGGCTCGTTATCTGGATCTAATTCTAACGCTACTTTCTGAGTTAAACGTCCATTAGGATCGTTATAAGTTACATCAGAGTAGTAACGGTCGATTCTTAACCAATACATATCTCTCGACATACGCATTTGCTCTTTACCAACAGTTGGCACGTTGTTTTCTGCTTGACAAGCAATTACACACGCTCCACATCCTGTACAAGAGTTCATATCAATTGTTAAATTGAAGTGAGGCCCTGTAGAACGATCAAAACTAGCCCATAAATCTACTTCACCTACTGGAGAATCTCCTCTCCATGTTGGCATCTTCGCAACTGGATTCCATTCTTGACGATCTGTGTTGATGAAATCTGCTAAAGAAACTTCTCTTGCGATTTCGTAACGTCCCATCAATGTTGGTTGTTGTTGCATGTTAGCAAATTCGTGTTTATCTGAACGAGAAGATTTTTCGATCTTAACGTTAGATGCACCTACATTACCAGTGTATAATGCGAAAGCGTTAACCCCTACATTATTTGCAACTTTACCAGCTTTTGTACGACCGTAACCGAAAGCTAAACCTACAGTTCCGATTGCTTGACCTGGTTGGATGAATACTGGAACATTTTCTAAAACTACTCCATTAACAGTTAAGTTTACATACTCACCGTCAAATTGCATTCTTCCGTTTGTAACGTTGTAGTTATCTTGAATTTTGATTCCTAATTTTTCCGCATCATTTGGATTAACTGTTAAATAGTTATCCCAAGAGTTACGTGTAATTGGATCTGGTAATTCTTGTAACCAAGGATTGTTTGCTTGTGTACCATCTCCTAAACCAGCTTTAGAATAGAATTGAATCTCCCATTCTGTCGCTTTACCAGCAGCTAATTTTGTAGCAGCAGCTGCAGCAACACCAGTGTTAGCAGTAAATGTAAAAGTTTCAGTCGCTTCATTATAACCATTGTATAATGCTTTGTTGAAATCTACACCTAATTTTGGTAAAATAGCTGATTCCCAGTTTTGTTTTACATATAAGTAATATGGAGAAACTTTTTGTCTAGTTGCAGAAACCGCCATCACCATAATTGGATCATTTGGATCTTCTACTTCTGTTACTTTAGTTACTCCTGTCATCCATGCGATTAATGAATCTTGGAATTGACGAGAATCAAATACACGTGGAATTGTTGGTTGTTGTAATGAATAAACACCTGTTAATGGGTTGAAATCATTCCAAGACTCTAAACCGTGAGTAACTGGAGCAATAACGTCCATTACTGATGCAGTTTCGTCTAATTTTTCAACTAAACCAACTTTAAGTCCAATGTTTTTGAAAGCTGCTTCAATTTCTTTTGCATTTTTAGCATTGTAAATTGGATTTGTTTGGAAGTTTAATAAAACTCCAACTTGTCCAGCTTTAGCTTCTGCAACAAATTGATTAAATACAGCGTCGTTAGACTCTTTTAATAAAACAGCTTTATCAGAAACTGCAGCTGATCCTAACAATTGGTTAATTGCGTATGCAATTGCGTATGCTTCTTTCGAACCATCAGCCATAACAACCGCTTTAGAACCTTTTGCTGTTAATTCAGCAGCAATAGCTAATGCTTCTTTAGATGAAGCTGAACCACCTGCTAATTTATTATAAACTTCAGCCAATACTTTTTCAGTATCAGTTGGTTTTAATGGATAACGTGTATCAGCATTTGCTCCTGTTAAAGATAAAACAGATTCTACTTGGATGTGACGCATCATTTTTGCTCCTGGTTTACGAGCAATACCATAATCACCTTCCATTCCACCACCATTATAATCACCTAAGAAATCTGCGTTGAAAGAAACAACTAATTCAGCATTCTTAAGATCGTAGAATGGCAATTCTCTTTTTCCATAAACTTCTTGCGCTGCGTCTAATGCATTCGTAGAAGAAATTGCATCATAAACAACGTGTTGAGTTGTTGGATATTTTGTTGCAAACTCAGCAATCAACTTTTTAGTTGTTGGTGAAGGTAAAGATGAAGTTAAAATAACTACTTTTTTCCCTCCTACTGATGCTAATGCTTTTGTTACACGGGCATCAAGCT
This sequence comes from Empedobacter sp. GD03861, assembly GCF_029840885.1. NCBI lineage: Bacteria > Pseudomonadati > Bacteroidota > Flavobacteriia > Flavobacteriales > Weeksellaceae > Empedobacter > Empedobacter sp. GD03861. The sequence goes on along the minus strand of NZ_JAOCDJ010000013.1, from coordinate 3,990 downwards.
CTTTCCAAGATGTTGCTTTGAAGTTTTCACCTGCGTTTGTTAAAGGTGATTTTATTTTATCAGAATCGTATAATGATAATACAGATGCCTGAACACGTGCATTTGTAGAACCATAATATTTTGCGCCTTTGTTTGCATCAATTCTAATAGGACGACCTTCTCTTGTACGTACTAATACGTTCGCGTAATCGTATCCATCAAAAATTGTAGATGCATAATAAGTAGGTACACCAGGCATAATGTTTTCTGGTTTCACTACATAAGGAACAGATTTTACGATTGGAGCTTCACAGGCTGCTAAAGTAACAGCAGCTGTACTGAACCCTAAAATCTTCAAAAAGTCACGTCGTGAAGTTTGACTATTCTCCATGGCGTTATCATTCCCTAAGAAATTATCTACAGGAATTTCTTCTGCAAATTCGTTGGTAGTTAACTTTTCATTTAATGTATTGTCAGTTAACTCCTCAAAACTTTTCCAGTAATTTTTCTTCGAAGCCATTTATACTCCTCTCTTTTTTATATTAATAATGACATTTACCACACTCTAAACCTCCGATAGCATCAACTGTAATCTTAGTTGCGTCACCGTACTGTTTTTTCAGTTTTTCGTGTAGTTCTGCGTAATATTCTTTGTTATACTCGTTGTCCATATCTACCTCAGTAGTTCTGTGACACTCGATACACCATCCCATTGTGAAATCATTCGCCATTTTCACTTCGTTCATTTCATCAACACGTCCGTGACATGCAAAACAAACTTGGTCTCCTGATCCAATGTTCAATTCTTTAGCATTTGGAATAGTTCCATCTTTAATCGCTTTCTTAATCGCTTTCTCTCCAGCTACAACGTGTTGTGCGTGGCTAAAGAATACGAAATCTGGCATATTGTGGATACGTACCCATTCGATTGGTTTTTGTGGACCATCGTATTTGTTCGTTTCTGGATTCCATCCAATCGCTTTATACATTTTTTGGATTTCTCCTGTATAGAAATTCTTAACTGCTTCCTCATCAGCGAATTTACCAGAAGTGATTAATTCTTCTTCGAAGTAATCTCCTTTGTATTCTTTGATTGTTTTGTGACAGTTCATACATACGTTTGGTGAAGGAATTCCAGACACTTTACCGTATTTAGCAGAACTGTGACAGTACTGACAGTCGATACCTTGTACACCTGCGTGAACTTTGTGAGAGAAATAAATTGGTTGTTCTGGCTCGTAACCTTTATCAACACCAATTCCCATTAATCCCCAATACACGTTGTACAATGCAAAGAATGCTAATACTGCGATTAACACACCACCAACTTTTTGGTATTTCTGAAAGAATTCAGCAAAAGAAAAAGCTACTCTTTCAGTTTCTGCATTTAATTCCTCTGTAGCTGTCGCTTTAACTAATGCATTAACGCGAACCAAGATCCACAATAATAATACCGCTAAAACAACAAAACCTACTGCAATTACTCCTGAATTAGCTCCACCTCCTTGTGCAGCCTCAGCAGCTTTTTTCGCAGCGGCTTCTTTCTTTTTCGCAGCTTTAGCTTCTTCAAAAGCCTTAACTCCTGCATCAGGATCAGCTGTATATGCTAAAATATTATCAATATCACCTTCTGATAAGTTAGGGAAAGCTAACATTTCAGTGTTATTGTAATCAGCATAAATTTTGTTTGCATACGCATCTCCTGATTCACGCAAAGCTTTGTTGTCCTTAATCCAAGCGTGTAACCACTCTTTTCCAAGTCCAGCTTCTTCTTGTACGCGTTTCTCAACATTACGTAATTCCGGCCCAATTAATTTACCATCAATCTGGTGACATGCAGTACAGTTGGCTTCGAATAATTCGTAACCTTTTCCTGCATCTTGGGCATTTGCTAGGGAGAACGTCGATAGTATTATCGCGCAGCTCCATAAACGTATTCTTTTTAGAAATCTTGCCTTCATTTACTTAAATAATCTCAGTTCGTTGTTTCTTTTAACTCGTTTTTATTTGAACACTTAACTAACAGCAAAAATAGCTTCAATACTTAATAAAATCATAAAGTTTACATACTGAACTTTGTCATTGAGCTTAATTTAAAACGTTTCTAAATTAATTGTTAAAAAATATCGCTGTATAAATATTATCTATTTGATTTGATAGAAAAGATTTAGAACAAGAAAAATTGCTATTTAACATAATTTAAAAAAATAATCATTATTATTTTTATTATAATCAGCCAATCAATTTTATAGTTTTATCATCATTAATTAGTATTCACAAAAAAAATTGGAACAATATTCGTTGTAAGAAAATAAAAGTCTATAAAATTTAATAACTTAATTGTAAAAAGTATATTTGCACAAATTAATTTCATCTTATGAAAAAATTTATCTTTTTATTCCTTATTACTTTTTCTTCTTGCGTTTTTGCTCAAGATAAAATTGATACCGTTCAAATTATCAACAATGGTACATTGAATATGGAAATTGATAGTAGAATAAATAATGTATTAAAAGCAAAAGAAGACGCTGTTTGTAGTTATACCACTACTGTAAAGAAACCGACAGAGAAAAAACCAGTTATACAATCTAATGATCCTTGCGCAGGCACACCACAAGTGAATGGTTTCAAAATTCAGATTTATTATTCGAAAGATAGAAAAGATGCGGAAAAAGTAAGAAATGAATTTTCAAATTCTTATCCAGATTTATCGGCTCAGACTGCTTATTTCTCGCCAGATTATCGTGTTTTGGTTGGAGATTATTTTACAAGAGCATCTGCTTCGAGAGATATTCGTCGTTTGAAATCAAAATATAATAGTGCATTTTCTATTCCGTTCAAGGTTTTATGTAGAAAAGCAAAATAATATTATTTTATAAAAAGGAAAATGTATCCTTATCACAACAAAATAAAACAACGAATAAAGAATGGTGAATTAATTTCGTTTGAATTTGTAGAAAAATATAAAAATATTTCTCCATGTTTAGTTTTATTTTTCAAAACAGAACCTTTTATACGACCTATTCGCGAGCATCGTTTTTCTGAATATAGACAATTACTAAAAATAGAAAACGATTAACTTCTTTTACAGATTTAAAATTTATTCGAAAACATAAAAAAAGCGTTATCAATAATCTTGGTAACGCTTTTTTATTTTTTAATGGTAATATTTAGTAGTCGATTCATAAGTTAAAATTTAGTTTTTGAGAATAACTCCTCTTCCTTCTATTTCTAACTGAATTAAAATCGATGCTAAATTAGTTTGTACAAATCCTAAATTACCTGCAACTAAAACACCTTTTTCTCCAGTCGAAATTTTCTCGATTCCATAAACACTCGATTCATCTTCGGGGCTCGAATTCCCTTCATAACGATAGATGTAAATAATTCTAAAATCGTGCGGATGATCAATCAAATCACTTTCTAATAAATTAAAATCTTCTTGATATCCTTTTTCAGCAAGTTTACGTAACGCAACACTTGACGTTTCATAATTAAATTGCCTTCTTTCAAACATAAAATTTACTTTTACTTGGTTAATACTTATAAATCTAATCAATTAATAAACAGAAAGTTGTTAAACATTCGTTAAGTATTTAAGTGCATAAAAAAATTAACATACTTAATGACTTATTGTATTCAAAATAAGTTCTTATTTTTGACAAAAAGATACAATGATTTTAGAAAAATTAAACCAAAACGAAGCTAATTTTGCTGATGTTATTGCGCATATTGAAGAAAATTATCTTTATACAGCTTCTGCTTTTGTAAATGGAAATCAGGAAAATGCTGTGGATCAAAATCAAGGAAGTGCGAAGGTTTTTGCTTTTGCAAAATTGAATAATTTCTCTGAAGATGATACCTTAAAATTATTTGCAGAACATTATCAAGCTGTATTAGATTCGCCAGAAGGAACTGATCACAATAATATTCGTCAATTTATGCAAAACGGATGGAAAGGTGTGACATTTGAAAACGAAGTGTTGACAAAAAAATAAACTCAAAAAAAAA
>NZ_JAOCDJ010000012.1:0-73356 GCF_029840885.1 Empedobacter sp. GD03861 | reverse complement strand
TCCCATCCTTAGTCTCAACCTCAAATACATAATACAATGTACTTTTTACATCGTACAACTCTAAAATCTAAATACTAACATCTCAATACTAATAATAAGGTAGGCCCCAATAAATTTGGAAAATGTCAATAAAGGCTTTACTTTTAATGTGCGAAAAAAAGAGTATAACCTGGCTGTCAAAGTCTCCTTACCGAGGCTCTGATAGAGAGCGTGTAAAGAAAGGAGCCCCTTTGCTTTACAATCTGTGTTTTAAAAATGTTATAAAAACGGAGGTTTGTCCTTTAAAAAGAAGTAATAAGCCGACCGACTTTGTCCGGTGGCTTTTTACGGATGAATGGAAATTGTTTCGTTCTCATTTTGTGTTGGGTTTTATGGAACGATGTCTCTCCTATATGAAGAAATACTTGCAAAAAAAGCAAGGAGCAGTCTCACACTTTAGACCATGGGCGACCAAACCCTTCTTTATAATCTAACGATAATAAAGCTACTACCTAAAGTTAACGTGAGAACCACTCTCATGCCATATACGAAAGTACAAAACTTTTAAGACATGGAGCGATTCCACGATACTCTCGATAGTAAAATTGGTCGTTTTAGGTCGAGATTACATCGTTTTAATTTGTCTTTATAGACTAATTATCAATTCGCTACAACAAATATAATATTTATTTCTTTAAATGCAAATTTATTTTACAAATAAAACTATAAAACATTAATCAGTAACTTATGGAAGTTAATAAGACGTCTCTTTACAGAATTAATCTTGGAAATAAATTAAGAAGTTTGAGAATAGAAAAACTATATACAATAGATGATATAGTTTATATGACTGAAATATCACGTAGTACTATAATAAAAATAGAAAAAGGTGAAGCAAAAATTATTGATTATTACGTAGAATATGCAAAAGTCGTTCAGTACCCATTGGAAACATTATTAGACTTTAAAATACCTCTTAAACCTCTAAATGAATTACCTAAATATAGATTGGAATCTTTAAAATTAACATCAAAAATTAGGGAGCATATAGTAAATACAAATTTTCTGAATGAAGGTAAAATAGTTGCTGAAATAAAAAAGGAGCTGGTCCGATTAAAATTAGTACCAAAAGATATTACCTCTGTTGCTATCGCTGGTGTTATGAGAAATTTAAAAAATGATGAGTTGGTAAGTTCAGAAGAAACAACTGGTAGAAAGGCTATTTATATAAAGCCTAAGAAATAATTTTAATATCATAATGAGTTTGAAGCTAGTATATTCAATTTTGTTATTAGTATGTTAGCTTTATTTTTAGGTTTGTCTAACTCCAGAGTTTTTTATTTAAAAAAAATCATTTTTAGAATTTGGTTCAGAATGATTGATTCTTTTCGTAATATAGATTTCTCTTTTGAACCAAAATGATGTATCACTATCTTGTGTTAGTTTAACTTCTGTAAATAGTGCGTTTTGACTAAACAAACTTATAGATCTTGTTAAAATGATTTATAATAAATATTCCATAAAGAGGTATATATAAAAATACAAAAAAAACCTCTCAAAGGATCTTTTGAGAGGTTTGATATATTGTAAATAAGTTAAATCTTAACCTACTAATTCTTCTACTTTATCAGCAGCGTCTTTTAATGTGATAGCAGAGTGAACAGCGAAACCTGATTCATCAATCATTTTCTTAGCGATTTCTGCATTTGTTCCTTGTAAACGAACAATAATCGGCACATTAATTTCGTCACCCATATTGTTGTAAGCATCTAAGATACCTTGAGCAACACGGTCACAACGTACAATACCACCAAAAATATTGATTAAGATAGCTTTTACGTTTTTATCTTTTAAGATAATACGGAAACCTTTTTCTACACGCTCAGCATCAGCAGTACCACCAACGTCTAAGAAGTTTGCAGGGTTACCACCAGATAATTTGATGATATCCATAGTTGCCATTGCTAAACCAGCTCCGTTAACCATACATCCTACATTACCGTCTAATTTTACGAAGTTTAATCCAGCTTCACCAGCTTCAACTTCTGTTGGATCTTCTTCTCTTGTATCACGTAAAGCAGCAATATCTGCATGACGGAATAATGAGTTATCATCGATAGATACTTTAGCATCTACAGCGATAATTTGATCGTCAGATGTTTTAAGAACTGGGTTAATTTCGAACATAGAAGCGTCAATCGCAACGTATGCATTATATAAAGCAGTGATAAATTTAACACCATCTTTGAAAGCATTTCCTGATAAACCTAAGTTGAAAGCAACTTTACGCGCTTGGAAACCTTGGATTCCTACAGCTGGATCAATTTCTTCTGTAAAGATTTTGTCTGGCGTGTGCTCAGCAACTTCTTCGATATCCATTCCACCTTCAGTAGAATACATAATCATGTTTTTACCAGTAGCACGATCTAACAATACAGAAACATAGTACTCTTCAGTTTCAGATTCACCTGGATAATAAACATCCTCAGCGATTAAAACTTGATGAACTTTTTTACCTTCAGCCGAAGTCTGAGGCGTAACTAATTGCATTCCGATGATTTCGTTTGCTTTCTCTTTAACTTCGTCCAAGTTTTTAGCAAGCTTTACTCCACCACCTTTTCCACGACCACCTGCGTGTACTTGCGCTTTTACAACATGCCAACCTGTACCAGTTTGTTCAGTTAACTTTTTAGCAGCTTCTACAGCTTCTTCTGGTGTAGTAGCAACGATACCACGTTGTACTTTCACACCATATTTACTAAGAATTTCTTTTCCTTGATATTCGTGAAGATTCATTTTTTTTGATTTTTCAATTACAAAAATAAAAATATTGTTGATGTATTCTAAATTTTGCCATATTAATTTTATCAGCTTATGCTAAAAAAGTGGTTAATATTGTTTATTTAGAGGTTACAAGATACGAATATTAATGATTTAAAAAGTCAAAACAATTGTTATATAATTTTTAAATCGTAACAAGTACACTAAAAACTAGTTTAATTTGGATGTCTTTATTTTGAATTCAAAAAAAAACTTATCACTTATAATTTAAGACTTAGTACTTAATTTATATCTTTACCTCATGATAAAAGCAGAAAATATTGTTAAGAAATTTGGTGAATTAGAAGTGCTAAAAAATGTTTCTTTATCGATTGCAGAAAAAGAAATCGTTTCTATTGTTGGTGCTTCTGGAGCAGGAAAAACAACTTTGCTTCAAATTTTAGGAACATTAGAAAAAAGTTCTGAGCCAAAGAAATATAATACTTCTATTCAGATTGCGGGACAAGATATCACGAAATTAAACGATCGCGATTTATCTAAATTCCGTAATGAAAACATTGGATTCATTTTTCAGTTTCATCAATTGTTGCCAGAATTTAATGCAATAGAAAATATTTGTATTCCAGCTTTTATCAAAAAAACAAAAAAAGCTGATGCTGAAAAACGTGCAAAAGAGTTGATGTCCTATTTAGGACTTTCGCAACGATTAACACATAAACCGAATCAACTTTCTGGAGGAGAACAGCAACGTGTAGCAGTAGCTCGTGCGTTGATTAATCAACCTAAAGTCGTTTTTGCTGATGAACCTTCTGGTAATTTAGATTCTAAAAATGCTGAAGAATTGCACGAATTATTTTTCAATCTTCGAAACGAATTTGGACAAACTTTTGTCATTGTGACACATAACGAAGAATTAGCAAATATGACCGATCGAAAATTGGTAATGGCTGATGGTTTGTTTGTTGATAGTATGTAAAATCTTTTCGATTAAAATGATTTAATAAAGTTAATACATAATCGTTTAGGATTGAAATTCTAATCCTCTATAACATATAATACTTCTTAGTATATTTGCTAAATGACAGAAATAAAGGATTTTTTAGACGAAAAAGTTCTTCAATATAATACATTAGACTTTATCGATTCTGATCCAGTACAAATTCCGCACAGATTTTCTGCGAAAGAAGATATCGAAATTGCTGGTTTTTTAGCAGCAACAATTGCGTGGGGAAATCGTAAAATGATTATCAATAATGCGAATAAAATGATGCAGTTGATGGGGAATTCACCTTACGATTTTGTAATGAATTTCTCTGAAAATCATTTAGACAATTTGGATGGATTTGTTCATAGAACATTCAATAGTGAAGATTTGAAATTTTTCATGCAATCGCTTCGTAACATTTATCAAAATCATGGCGGATTGGAACAAGTTTTTGCAAAACATCAAACTTCAGATTCAATGCAAGCATCAATTTCGAATTTCAAACAAACTTTTTTCGAAATAGAGCATCCAACTCGAACAACCAAACATATTTCAGATCCGTTGAATAATTCGGCTGCAAAGCGAATCAATATGTATTTGCGTTGGATGATTCGTGATGACAAACAAGGTGTAGATTTAGGAATTTGGAAATCTATTCCAACTTCTATTCTTTCGTGTCCTTTGGATGTGCATTCGGGAAATGTCGCACGAAAATTAAATATTCTGACTCGAAAACAAAATGATGCAAAAGCATTGAAAGAACTCGATACAAAATTACGAGAAATGGATGCAAATGATCCTGTGAAATACGATTTTGCTTTATTTGGTTTGGGTGTTTTTGAAGGGTTTTAACTGAACTGAAAATAATTTTATTTAGAAAAAATAGAATTAAATTCGCTAAAAATAAGTTTGTATGAAAGAATTGAATGGAATAAAATATATCGAACGTTTACCTGTTGTTTCGACGGAGAAAACGCCACTTTTTGTGCTGATCCATGGCTATGGAAGCAACGAAGAAGATTTGTTTTCGTTTGCACAAGATTTACCGCAGAACGCGCATATTATAAGTGTACGTGCGTTGCATGATATTGTGTATGGCGGATATGCGTGGTATGATATCAATTTTGTGAACAATGAAAAATGGATGGATGAAACGCAAGCGATAGAATCTCGTAATAAATTGGTGGAATTTATTGATGCAATTGTTCAACAAGAAAATTTAGATGCAGCAAATGTAACATTGATGGGCTTTAGCCAAGGTGCAATATTGAGTTATGCGATTTCGCTAAATAATCCTGAAAAGATTAAAAACGTGGCGATTTTAAGTGGTTATCCAGAAGCTAAAATTATTGGAGATTTTGATCAGTCGAAAGATTTTTCGAATTTAAATTTCTTTGTTTCGCATGGAACAGAAGATGTTGTACTGCCAATTGAATTAGGACGAATGGGTGACGAGTTTTTAAAATCCTTGAATATTAATTTTGAATACCACGAATACAGAAGTGGACACGGAATTGTTCCTCAAAATTATTATGATTTGATGGATTGGATCAAAAGATTTTAACATAGAGCTGAATTTAATTCAGCTTTTTATCATTATAAGAGATCTAAATAAATTTAACTTCTATGGCGTCGCCATGATATTCCTTGAATGAGGCGTCATAGAATTCGATATTCGTATAACGATATAATAATTCGGTAATTTCTTTTTTCAGAATTCCTTTTCCATAACCGTGAATTAAAATCAATCGAATTTGACTTTCGAACATGGCTCGTTCCACCTCATTTCGAGCAACATCTAATTGCGTTTGTATAATTTGCGCATTATCCAAATCACGCCAATTATCAACCAGATTTTCGATATGCAAATCAATTTCTCGCGTTAAATACGGATGACGATGAGATTTGCGAAAAGTCTTAAACTTTGGTTTCGAAAATTCTTTGATTTCCTCATCGCGATATTCTTCATAGTCAATCTCAATATCTTTGATGATTTCATCTTGATGATACTCATATTCAAAACCAAACTCATCATTAAAGTAAACAAAATCACCTTTCAACTTGGTAATTGTTCCCGAAATATTATCATCTATCACTTTAACTTTTGTTCCAATTTTGAACATTTTCTACTTTTTCTGCAAAATTAAGAATTATTTTATGAGTTTTTAGATTGTTGTATTATTCAATTCAAACTCAATGTTGTATTTTTGTTTATTAAACTAACCAAATGTCAAATCAACCTAGAAAAATAAAAGTACTTTTTAGGCTTCGTTCATTAGAAATGGGTGGGGTTCCAAGAGTAGTTTTAGATTTGTTGCGAAACTTACCAAAAGATAAATTCGACTTTACTTTGATGCTTAACTTGTATCAAGGCGAATTGATTAAAGAAATTCCTACTGATGTAAAATTAATTGTTGTAGAAAAAGGAAAAGAACAGATGAGTTCTAATGGTTTTATACAGAAATTACAATTAGTTTGGCGACGATTGAAGTTAGAAGTTTATGATAAATTTCCGTCAATTTTATACAAATTAAAAGTTCCAGAAAAATATGATATCGAAGTTTCCCCTGGTTATGCGGAATTTGATATGGTGTTAAATTCTCCTGATAAAAAATCAAGAAAAATAGGCTGGTTTCATACTGATGTTGGCTATGATAAAGATCAACAGCGAGTTTTGAGTAGAATTGAAAAGATGAAACGTTTTGATTTTATGATTTTTGGTTCGAAACAAACACGTCAAGTAATCGAGGATTTGTATCAAGTTACCTATCCAAAATCGACTGTTATTTATAATGTGATAAAAGTAGATGAGGTTTTGAAAAAAGCCGAGCTTTTTGAACATTCTTATGAAACAGATTTACCTGTTTTTTCGTCTATGGGACGACTGCATCATCGCAAAGGATATCATACATTGATGAAGGTGCATAAACGATTATTAGACGATGGTTATAATCATAAAATAGCGGTAATTGGTGGAGGAAACGAAATGGAAAATTTGATCAATCAACGTAAAGAACTAAATGTTAAAGATTCTTTTTTATTGTTAGATTCTCAAACCAATCCTTATCCTTATATCAAGGCATCTGATTATTTTATTTTGCCAACACAATCCGAGTCATATCCATTGGTTATAGGTGAAGTGATGTGTATGCGAAAGCCAATTATTTCGACAAATGTAGGTGGAATCGCAGAGATGATTTATGATGGAGTAGATGGAATTTTAATTCAATATAATGAAGATGAAATGTACGAATCGATGAAATCTTTTATGACGAATCATGATTTGGTTCAAAAAATTATTGATGGAACTGAAAATGCGTACAATAAATTTGACGAAAAAGAGATTTATCGTCAAGTTTCTGAAGTTTTCGAACAGCAATATCAAATCAAATTAGAGAATGAACGAGGTTAAAATTACCATTGTCACACCTTCTTATAATCGTGCGCATACGTTGACGCGTGTGTATGATTCGTTAAAAAATCAGACATTCAAAGATTTTAAATGGATTATTATGGATGATGGTTCTACTGATAATACTAGAGAAATTGTTGAAAATTTTCAATCAGAAGGTTTAATTAATATTGAATATTTCTGGAACGAAAATCAACATAAATTCATTACTGTTTTTGAAGGAATTAAAAAAGTGAAGTCTAAATATTTTATGATTGTAGATTCGGATGATTCTTATCCTGAGAACGCTTTACAAACATTATTTGATGAGGTAGAGAAAATCAAAAACCAAGAAGAATATATTTCTGTAATGGGATTGTCGCAATATACAGATGGAAAAATCGTTGGTAATCAATATCCAAATAATGGATTTGATGGTTCAATTTTCGATATGCGTTACAAGTATAAAGTGCGTGGAGATAAGTTTGGGATTTTTATAACAAAGACTTATCAACAATTGTTGAAAAACTTTAATTATTCACCTTACAAAAGCAAAGGTTACATTCCACAATCGGTATTTTTTAATACATATGATGCGAATGGAGTAAAAACACGATTTGTTAATAAAGTTGTTCGTAACTATCATTTGGATGAAGCGGATGAAATTTCTGTTTCCAATACACGTTGGACAGGAAAAAACACATTTGGCTTGATGGAAGGTTATCGTTCTTTTCTTAATTCTTACGGGACTAAACTTTTCAAATATCCAAAAGCTTTAATCCGTAATTTGGTTGGTTATCAAATTTATTCGATAATTAATCATCGAAATTTATTAGAAATAAACAAAGGATTGAAACAGTTTAAATTGTTATCAGTATTGCTTTATCCGTTGTCGTATATTTATTATAAATTGAAGTAAAATATGTTATTTAATTCTATTTCTTTTGCGATTTTTTTACCTATCGTATTTGCACTTTACTGGTTGTTAAGAAAGAATTTGAAATTTCAAAATATCTTACTTTTAGTTGCGAGTTACTATTTTTACGGATGTTGGGATTGGCGTTTCATGTTTTTATTAGCTTTTTCAACATTTTTAGATTACTATTCCGGAATTAAAATAGAAGAAGCGACTTCTCAAAGTCTAAAAAAAATATGGTTAACAATAAGTATAGGGATTAATCTTGGTTTTTTAGGATTTTTCAAATACTATAATTTTTTTGTAGATTCTTTTGCAGAAATGTTGGGAGGATTAGGTTTAGAAGTTCATCCTTGGACATTACAAATTATCTTACCAGTAGGTATTTCGTTTTATACTTTTCATGGTTTATCCTATATCATAGATATTTATTATGGAAGACTAAAAGCTGAAAGAAATATTGTTGATTACTCAGTTTTCGTAAGTTTTTTCCCGTTATTAGTTGCAGGACCTATAGAAAGAGCAACACATCTTTTACCACAGATCAAAAAGAAAAGAGTGTTTGATTATTCGCAAGCAGTTGATGGTATGCGTCAAATTCTCTGGGGATTATTTAAGAAAATGGTAATTGCGGATAATTGTGCTATTTACGCTAACGAGATATTCTCTAATCCAGAATCTCAATCTGGATCTAATTTAGTTTTAGGAGCAATTTTCTTTACATTTCAGATTTATGGAGATTTTTCTGGATATTCGGATATTGCGCTTGGTGTGGCTCGTTTGTTTGGTATTAATTTATTAAAAAACTTCAACTATCCTTATTTTTCTCGTGATATAGCAGAATTCTGGCGACGTTGGCACATTTCGTTATCAACGTGGTTTCGCGATTATTTGTACATTCCGTTAGGAGGAAGTAAAGGAGGAAATTGGATGCGTGTGCGTAATACATTTATTATATTTATAGTAAGTGGTTTTTGGCACGGAGCCAATTGGACGTTTATATTTTGGGGATTTTTGAATGCTTTATTTATAATGCCTTCAATTCTTTTGAAAACGAATCGAAATAATTTAGAAATTGTTGCTCAAGATCGAGTTTTACCAAGTTTCAGAGAATTATTTAATATGATTTTGACGTTTAGTTTAACCGTTTTAGCTTGGATATTTTTTCGTGCGAATTCGGTTACTCATGCGTTTGAATATATTGGAGGAATTTTTAATCAATCGCTATTTTCATTCCCAACTTTAAGAAAAAGTGCTTTAGCTACATTAATTTTAGTTGCATTTTTATTGGTGATTGAATGGATTGGTAGAAGAAATAATTATGGAATTGAGAAGTTTTTAACTTCTAAACCAAGATGGGTAAGATGGTGTTTTTATGCTTTTGTTGTGATGTTAATTGGTTTGTTTTTACAAACAGAAGAAAGTCCATTTATTTATTTTCAATTTTAAAAGATGAAGAAATTTTTAATTAACATAGGTCTATTTTCATTATTTGCAATTGTATTTTATATTGTTGTTATGCCTCTTTGGAGCTCTGTTTTACCATTTTATATGTCAAAAAATGTGAGAAGTTGCATGGGGTGTTACGGACATACTTTTACACGAATGCAAGATGCACAAAAGATTAAAAATGTAGATGTTTTAATCGTTGGTTCTTCACATGCGTATCGAGGAATTGATCCTAGGGTTTTGCAAAAAGAAGGTATTTCTGCTTTCAATCTTGGTTCTAGTTCGCAAACGCCAATCAACACAAAAGTTTTGTTGCATCAATATTTAGAACAAATTAATCCCAAAATCGTTGTTTACGAAGCTTATGCAGGTACAATGAATATTGATGGAGTTGAGTCTTCTTTGGATATTCTAAGCAATAATAAAATAGATATTAATTCTATTAAAATGGCTAATGAAGTGCATAATTTATTAGCGTATAATACTTTAATTTTTTCTGGGTTTCGTCAAACTTTTGGTTTAAATAAAAGATTTAAAGAAGCTATTCAGCAAGGGGATGATACTTACATTTCTTCAACAGGATATGTCGAATCAAAATTTAAAAATAATATTTTTAATAAAGAAAATTATACAAGTTGGGATTTAAGAGACAGTCAAAAAGAAGAATTGATTAATAATATAGAATTTATTAAAAGTAAAGGGATTGATGTTTATATTATTCAGGCACCTATTACAAAAACGCTTTATAACTCAATTAATAATAATAAAGATGTAGATGTTTTTTTAAGTAATTTAGGTAATTATAAAAACTATCAAAATTTAGTTGAATTAAGAGATTCGACTGATTTTTATGATAACAACCATTTGAATCAGATTGGTGTCGAGAAATTCAATGCAATTTTAAGCAAAGATTTAAAAATTCTTTTAAAGAAATAGTAAATTTATGATCAACCAACAAAAAAAAATACTTTTTGTTTATTACAAGCTTTTCAAAGCTGGAGGAGTAGCGCGCGTATTAGTTTCTTTAGCAAATGAATTAGTTGCAAAAGGAAATGAAGTTTCGATTGTGATTATGATTAATGATACAGCTAGTTTTTTTGAGCTTGATAAGCGTGTAAAAATCATCGTGATTGATACTTTTTCGCATTGGGGATTTCAAAAAATAAATGTTAATCTGAATAAATATTTTCCAAAATTACCTTACAAAAATAACATCAAAAATTATGTGTACGATTTTGGGCAATGGGAAATGTTACATAAATGGATGAACAAGAATGGGCAAAATTATGATGTAATTATTTCTTCTTGGTACAAATTGTCTGCACAATTAGCTCTTAATAAAAAAGTTAGAAATAAAACGATTGCTTGGGAACATGCTAATTTTGAAGTTGGTGGAAAATTATGGAAAGATACTTTACGAAAACATTATAAGAAGTTGAAAGGTGTTGTTTGTATTAATTCAAACTCTTTAGAACATTATAAAAGTATTCATAAAAATGCTCATTTGATTCCCAATTTAATAGGAGAACCTTTTGAGTCTTTTGATCAAAATTTGATTTCTCAAAAAGAAAATACCTTAATTTATGTTGGTCGATTAGATGCAGACAAAAATGTTGGTGAATTGATTGATATTGTAAATGAAATAGATCTTAAAGATTTTAAGTTCAAAATTATTGGAGATGGTCCAACAAAAACTCAATTGGAGGATAAAGTGAAATCTATAGAGGTTCTAAAAGGTAAAGTTCAGTTTTTAGGAAGTCAATCTATTTCAGAAATTTATCAGGAACTTTCTAAAAGTAAAATATTTTTATTTACAAGTAAGACAGAATGTCTACCAACAGTTTTGATAGAAGCGAATTTAACAGCTAATGCGTTAATTTCTTATGATTGTAATTATGGTCCTTCGGATATTGTGAATGAAAAGAATGGTTTTTTAATTCCAATGAATGATAAACAATTGTTTAAAGAGAGATTGCAATTTTTGATTAATAATCCTATGATATTGAATAATCTACGTATATCAAGTTATGAAGAGTCAAAGGAATGGGGAAAAGAAAAAATATTAGATAAATGGATAACTATTTTAAAATAGATATAATAATTAAATGCTAAACTATTTAAAACTTATACGAGTTAACCAATGGGTAAAAAATTTATTTGTTTTTTTACCTGTATTTTTTTCAGGAAATCTGTTTGAGATCAATTTGTTTATTGAGTCTTTTTATGGATTTTTGATATTTTCTTTCGTTGCAAGTAGTATTTATATTATCAATGATTATGTAGATATAGATAAGGATAAAAGACATCCCGAAAAGAAAAATAGACCACTTGCAAGTGGTAAAATATCAAAAAATAATGCACTGATATTATTTTTTGTTTTAGTTATTGTAACAATTAGTCTGATTTATTTTTTGGGAAATAAACAAGTCGCGTTTCTTGTTGCAATTTACTTTTTTATGAATTTAGCTTACTCGTTTAAGTTGAAGCAAATAGCTATTTTAGATGTTATGATCATTGCTTTTGGCTTTTTGCTAAGAGTTTTTGTAGGAGGCTATATGACAGGGATCTTGGTTACAGATTGGACTATTTTATTGGTTTTTGATCTTGCGCTTATTCTTGCTTTAGGAAAACGAAGAGGCGAATTAATTAATGCCGATTTACAAGGTGTTACTCGTAAATCTTTAGATGGCTATAATCTCAATTTTCTTAACTCTGCATTGGCAATCACTTGTACCGTCGCTGTAATTTGTTATATGATGTTCATCCTTTCGCCTGATACTCAAACCAAATTTCATCATTATATTATTTATACCTTTGTCTTTGTTTTTGCTGCGGTTTTGCGCTATTTGCAACAGACATTTGTTTATTCAAGAACAGAATCTCCAACTAAATTAATTTTTAAAGATCATTTTTTACAAATTCTAATTATGTTATGGGGAATCAGTTATGTATTATTGATTTATTTTAATCATGGAAAATAAAAAACTATCTCCAGTAGCCAATTGGGGACTTTATCCATCTATAAAAGCCAATGTTGTATCGCCAACCACAATTTTAGAATTTCAGGAAGCAATTCTTTCAAATGAAGAGGTAATTGCTCGAGGAAATGGACGTTGTTACGGAGATGCTTCATTACAAAATACTATTATTTCAACTTCTAAATGGAATAAGTTTGTCGATTTTGATCGTGAGAATGGAATAATTGAAGTAGAATCTGGTGTTTTATTATCAGATATTTTAGAAGTTTCTATTCCAGCTGGATATTTTATTTCGGTAACGCCAGGTACAAAATTTATTACAGTTGGAGGCGCAATTGCATCAGATGTTCATGGAAAAAATCATCACATTGATGGTTGTTTTTCGGATCATTTAATTCATTTTGATTTGATGATTGATAATGGTGACATTTTGAGATGTTCAAGAAATGAAAATACAGATTTATTTTGGTCAACAGTGGGTGGAATGGGATTAACAGGAGTTGTTATCTCAGCTAAATTTGTGTTGAAAAAAATTGAGTCAGCATATATCAAAAATGAAGCTATTCAAGCAAAGAATTTAGATGAAATTTTCGAGTTATTTGAATCTTCAGAATCTTGGACGTATAATGTTGCGTGGTTAGATTGTTTACAAAAAGGAACTTCTTTGGGAAAATCGATTATGTTGCGTGGCGAACATGCAACTTTAGATGAATTACCTCAAAAATTTAAAAAGAAACCTTTAAAAATTAAGAAAAAATTAAATTTAAATATTCCATTTTTCTTTCCAAATTTCGCGTTGAATCCTTTATCAATCAAAATTTTTAATTGGTTATATTTTAATAAACAAGGTAAAAAGCATTTGAAAAATTATGTGGATTACGAAACATTTTTCTATCCATTAGATGCAGTGCATAATTGGAATCGTATTTATGGAAAAAATGGTTTTATTCAATATCAATTTGTGATTCCAAAAGAAACAGGTAAAGAAGGAATGCGTAGAGTTTTAGAAACGATTGCTGAGAGTGGAAATGGTTCTTTTCTGGTTGTTTTAAAATTATTTGGAGATAATAATTCACAAGCTTATAATTCGTTTCCAATGAAAGGATACACATTGGCTTTAGACTTTAAAGTGAATAATAAATTAGAAAAATTAATTGCAAGTTTAGATAAAATTGTGATGGATTATGGAGGACATATTTACCGGACAAAAGACGCGATGTCTAATCCTGCTTTGACAGATTATTTACAACATATCGATTCTCCAAAATTCGAGTCGATGCAAAACGAACGTATCAATAGATTTAAACAAAAATGATAGTAATAGGATCAAATTCTGATGTAGCAATAGCTTTTGTAGAAAAGGTTTTGAAAGAAGGTAAACGTTTTCCGATGGTTTATTTATTTACATCAAACATCGAAAAAACAAAGAAATTAGCACTACATTTTTATGCAAAATATGAGCAAAAATGCGAGATTGTTCATTTCGATTTAACAAAAGAAAATGATTATTCTTTAATTGCTCATATCGATTCTGAATTATTATTTTGTGCTGCGGGATATTTAGGAAAAAATTCGGAAGAAGGTTTATACGATGATTGGAATACGAAACAAATAGTAGAAGTTAATTACTCAAAATTAATTGTCTTAATTAATCATTTTGCGCAGAAATTCGAAGCAAAAGGTTCGGGAACTATCATTGGATTGTCGTCTGTAGCTGGAGAACGTGGTCGTCAAAGCAATTTTATTTATGGATCAGCAAAAGCTGGATTTACAGCTTATTTAGCTGGTTTGAGAAATTATTTATTTCATAAAAAAGTTCATGTAATGACGGTTATTCCAGGATTTATGGATACACAAATGACAGCTGATATCGAAACACCAAAACCATTAACAGCTCAACCAGACCAAGCGGCTAATATTATTTATAAAGCTTATGTCAAAAAGAAAAATGTTGTTTATGTAACGTTTTTGTGGTGGGGAATTATGATGATAATTCGAAATGTTCCTGAATTTATTTTCAAAAAGATGAAAATGTAATGAATCGTAATTTATACCTTTTTGATTTTGATGGTACTTTAACTTGTAAAGATACCTTATTCGATTTTTTAAAATTCTCTTTTCCTAAAGTTTACTTCTTTAATTATCTGATATTTATTCCATTATTTGTCGTTTCAAAATTAAAGATAATTGATGCTAGTTTTGTAAAAGAAATGTTTATTTCGAAATTTTTGAAAGGAAAATCTTATGTTGAAATTAATCAATTAGCTCAAAATTATTTCGAAAAAAATCATCAAGAATTAATTTATTTAAAAGCTGATGAATATATTAAATCATTAAGTAATTATAATGACAAATTTATCGTTTCAGCTTCTGTCGATTTTTGGATTCAACCTTTTGCTGATTATTATGAAATGGGACTAATTTGTACCAAAGCAAAATATGATGAACAAGGTTTTTTTACAGGGAAATTTGCTTCACCAAATTGTAATTATCAAGAAAAAAAGAATAGAATCGAGAAAGAGATTGATTTGTCTTTATATGACCAAATCATAGCTTTTGGTGATACAAAAGGTGATGAAGCAATGTTTTCGATTGCTACAAAATCTAATTTTAGATATTTTAATAAATAAAACTATATTTGCACGACCAAACTATAACTATGAAAGATTCTTTGAATAAAAGTAAAATTTTTATTGCTTCAATATTGATTTTCCTTCTTAAATCTATCTTTTTCTTTACTCGCCATATACAAGAAGATGCTTTAATTTCGTGGCGTGTTGCTCGAAATATCATCGAATATGGTGTCTACGGATATAATGGTGCTGAAAAAATTTCGGCCTCTACAACTCATCTTTATGTTTTTGTAGGAGTTATTTTTCAGTCTTTTTTTGGAGAAGGAAACTTCATTTATCCACTCCTTATTTTCAATACAATCTTATTGACAATTGGTATTTATTGGCTTGGAAAACTATTTTTTAATTCTACAAATAAGATTATTTTATTCATTTTATTTGTTAGTTTTTTACCACCTGCTATAAAAATGTCAATTTTAGGAATGGAATTCGGAATGCTTTTCTTTTTCTATATGGCATTAATCAAATATGGTTTTGTAGAAAGAAAAAATTGGGCATTTATATTGATGCCGATCCTAATTCTTTGGACTAGAATTGACACCTGTATTTTCTTAGGATTGTTATTTATTTATGATGTAATTCAACAACGTAAATGGAATAACGCATTGATGATTGGTGGTGTTTTAGCTGTTTTATCTACAGTAGCTTTTAATTGGTTTTATTTTGGAGAAATTGTAAATAATACAATTACTTCAAAAAAGAATAACTACTCAAATCCAACTATTTTAGAAAGATGGAATGAAATCAAATTCTTTGGACCAAATTATTTCGGGATTGTAAAATTTCCAACATCTATCTTTAACTTTTCAACGATTTTATTATTTATAATTTCGTTGGTTTGTTTGGTTGTATTAAACAAAAAATGGAATGTTGATAAACGAAAAGTAGTTTCGTTTTTATTCTTGTTTGGAGTTGTAAAAACCATCATTTTTGGTGCGGCTAACTCATGGTTCGATTGGTATTATTGGATTCCTCAAATCTGTTTGTTTTTGCCTATTATATTAATCGTTTTAGATTCGGAAAAGTACAAATCATTATCAATTGCTTATTTTATCGTCTTTTTTATTCCATTTACAGCTTATCAAGCTGTTCATTCTATTGCAACAGGACATGGAGAATGGAATCATGCACGTAAAATAGGTTTGTATTTAGATTCAATTGAGCCTAATAAAGACAATTATATATTCCTAGAACCAGCAGGTTATATTCCTTATTTTTCTAAGTTAAAAGTAATTGATTACGTTGGGTTGGTTGATAAAAGATTAACCGAAGAAAATATCGTGAAAAATGGAAAAGAAGTAGGTTTTTCTAATCTTATCAATAAAGCAAAACCGAAATATATTTTAGAAGATTTCAAGCCAATGTTCAAAGGAGAATTGGCCGATAAATCCATTTATAATGATTACGAATTGATCAAAGAATTTAAGGTTGCAGATGTAGCAAAATCTGACAATCCTATTTTAGACAAAATATACAAATTCAAGCCTTCTGGTAGAGATTTCTATTTATATAAACGAAAATCGACTGCGAAATAATGTCAGCTAAAAAGAAAATATTAATACGTATTGGCTCACTTCGTCATGGAGGTGCTGAAAAAGTATTGGTCACTTTTCTCAAAAATCTTCCAGCAGAAAAATACGAAATAGATTTATTGTTAAACCTTTATTCAGGTAAATATCTCAAAGATGTTCCGTCTTGGATTAATATCTATTATTTGAATAAAGGTGAAATGATTACGACAAATCGTCCGCAGGATATTCCGAAAAAAGCTTTTCGAGTGATTTATCAAAAGATTTTGTCATCATTTCCAAAGTTGCTTTACAAATTTATTTTACCGAATAAAAAATACGATATAGAGTTTGCGGCAATTCATGGAATGGCAGATGAAATCTTGAATTCTCCGATTAAATCTTCTAAAAAAATAGTTTGGATTCACAATGATTTGTCGAATATTCCTGAATATACAACAAAACGATTGAAAAACTTTTTCGAGTTTGATCAAATTCTAGTGATTTCAGAAAAGATTAATCAATTATTTTTAGGTTTAGCAAATTCAGATGAACAAAAACAAAAAGTGGTTCGTATTTATAATCCTATTGATGTCAATGAAATTATAAAGTCAGCTTTAGAACCTTGTGAGATTCAGAAAAAAAATGATCAACCGACATTTGTTTCAATCGGAACAGTTTTTCCACAAAAAGGATTTGATCGTCTATTGAGAGCGCATCGCAGATTGTTAGACGAAGGCTTTCAACATCAAGTTTGGATTGTTGGTGATGGTTATGATTTTCCGAATATCAAAAAATTGGTTGAAGAATTAAAAGTTGAAGAAACAGCACATTTGATTGGTTTCAAAGAAAATCCATATCCTTATTTTGTTCAAGCCGATTATTATATTTTGTCCTCTCGTTACGAAGGTTATCCAACTGTTTTATTTGAAGCGATGGTTTTAGCAAAACCAATTATTACAACAGATGTTTCGGGAGTTAGAGAAATGTTAAATGATGGCGAATTAGGATATATTATCGATAATGAAGAAGAAGCAATTTATGATGGAATGAAATATTTTATTCAAAATCCTGAAATTGCTCAAAAATATCAACAAATCATTGAAGGTAAAACACTACCTTTTGAGTTAGGTAATGCAGTAAATTCAATTGAAAAATATTTAAACTAAATTATGAAGACAATTATTCAGAAAGATTTTTATCGAAACTTTGGATATTGGACAAATTCTCCTTTATTGAAAGGCTTTATAAGTCCAGGTTTTCGTTTTATTTATTGTTTAAGAAAAGCTCAACAATATTCTACAAAACATCCTTTAGGATTGATTTATCGTTTATTGCTGCGTCGTTATTCGATTAAATATGGCTATCAAATTTCTGCAAAAACAGAAATTGGAGCAGGTTTAAATTTAGGTCATTGGGGAACTGTTGTTGTTAATCCGAAATGTAAAATAGGAAAAAATTGCAATATAGCGCATGGCGTAACGTTAGGACAGACAAATAGAGGAAAATTGAAAGGTTTTCCAATTTTGAAAGATGATGTTTGGGTCGGTACAAATGCCGTAATTGTTGGTGGAATTACAATCGGAAATAACGTGTTGATTGCGCCAAACAGTTATGTAACGCAAGACGTACCAGATAATTCGATTGTGACAGGAAATCCAATGCAAATTATTTCGAACGAAAAAGCAACGGAAGGTTATATTAATAATAGAATTGATTAAAATTTTTTGAAAACAATACTTTTCATATTGCCAGACCTTAATCAAGGAGGTGCGGAGCGAGTAATTACAACGCTTTGTAATGAATTGGATCGAACAAAATTCTGTCCAAAATTGGTGTTGTTCAAAAAAGAAGGTTATTATTTGAATCATTTGAAAGATGATGTTGAAATTATTGAATTAAAGGTTTCTCGTATTCGTTATTCGATTTTCAAAATTATTCCGTTGATTAAAAAGTTAAAACCAGAAATTGTTTTTACAGGTTGGGGAGAAATTTCCGCTTTTTTATCACCAATCATTTCATTTTTTCCGAAAACGAAGTTTATTACAAGAGAAACAAATGTAGTTTCTGAACATGTAAAACGTAAAGAAATTTTATTCTTTTATCGATTTTATAAAAATTTTCATCAAATTATTGCGCAAAGTGACGATATGAAAAATGATTTGGTTGATAATTTTAGAATTTCGGAAAATAAAATTATAAAAATTAATAATCCAGTTGATTTTGATTTGATTAATCGATTAAAAATAGAAAATGTTCCTATCGGTTTTGACACGAGCTATAAAAATATTGTGGCAATAGGAAATCTTTCACCACGAAAAGGTTTTGATCTTTTATTGAATGTGATGAATGAATTGAAAGGAGAAAATATACATTTAACGATTCTTGGTGATGGAGCTTTTAAAGATGAACTAGCTCAACAAAAAGGAGAGTTAGGTTTAAATAATGTAACGTTTAAAGGAAAAGTTTCAAATCCATTTGTTTACCTAAAAAATGCAGATTTGTTTGTACTTTCTTCTCGTTACGAAGGTTTTCCGAATGTTTTGCTGGAAGCTGGAGCTTGTGGAACTTATAGTTTGGCAAATAATTGTCCAGGAGGAATCAATGAAATTGTGCAAGAAGGTATTAATGCTGAAGTTTTTCCAATTTCAGATTCAAAAGGTTTTGCAGAAAAAATGAAAGAAATTTTGAATCAATCTCACGATAAAGAAAAAATAGTAAAAAGTATTTATTCACGCTTTAGCAAAGAGATTATTATTTCTAAATACGAATCAATTTTTGATAAAATATAATGTCAGTTCAACCTAAAATATCCGTCATTGTGCCAGTTTATAACACTGAAAAGTATCTTTCGAAATGTTTAGATTCGATATTGAATCAAACGTTAAAAGATATTGAAGTGATTATTGTAAATGATGGATCTAAGGATGATTCGCAACAAATAATTGATGAATTTGTTTCTAAAGATTCGCGCGTAATTTCTATTCACAAAGAAAATGGAGGACTAAGTGATGCGAGAAATGTTGGAATTGAAAAATCTAAAGGAGAGTTTATCGCTTTTATTGATTCTGATGATTATATAGATTCAGCAATGTTTGAAAAGATGTTTGATTTGGCAAAAAAACATCAATCTGAAATTGTTTTATGTGATTTGGTAAAAGTTGATGAAAAAGGAACTGAATTTCGTGATTTACCACAATCGCCTCAATTGCCAGAAAAAATAGTTTTATCAGATGATTTTACAATTTTTGGAGAAATGAGTTGCTTTGCTTGTAATAAAATCTTTAAAAAATCGTTGTTTGAAAATCATCGATTTAGAAGAGGAATTCATTTTGAGGATATAGAATTGATTCCGAAATTAGTTTTAGATTCGAGTGTTATTTCTAAAATTAATGAACCTTTTTATAAGTATTTTGAACGACAAAACTCTATAAGCAAAACACATACAGAAAAAGGTTTGGATATGTTTGTAGCTGTAAATGAGGTGGCAAATTATTTTTATCAGAGTAATTACAATACATTTGTAACTGAGTTAAAGCGTTTTCAAATCATACAAGGTTATTATTCGTATTTAGCTTATTTGGCTTATGTGAAAGATAATAATTTGAAGCGTAAAATGTTAAATGTTTTGAATGACTTTTTAAAGGCGAATAACTTAACAAAAAAAGAACTTAAAAACTATATACGTTTCGATAGAAATTATTTAAATTCATTACCATTGAAAAAAAGAATTTTTTACCATTTAGCCATGATTTATCCTCAACTATTACTTAAATTTTAATCGGTAGTGAGTTTTATTTATTTATTCATATTTGCATTTCTACTTGTCGCATCTTTTTTAGAATTTTCTAATAAAAAGGTTAGTACACAATTATATGTATTAATTGTTGTGATAATGTGTTTAACTGCTGGATTAGGGTATGCATTGAGTCCTGATTGGGTAGCTTATTTTAATACATTTAACTTATTAGCAAGTACTAGTTGGTCAGAATTTGATCGATTTGCTGAAATGGCGAGTATGGAAAAAGGTTATTTAGGATTAAACAAAATTCTAGTTGATTATGGTTTTGATTTTGGAATGCTTACGTTAGTAGTGGCAACAACTTCTCTTATTCTAAAGACAACAACTTTCTATAAATACGGAGGATTTCCTTTTTTAGTATTATTTATTTATGCGATGCCGAACTTTATGTTCGAAGAGCATGTACATATTAGGCAAGGTTTAGCAAATGCAATTGCACTTTATTCTATACGTTATGTAATCGATCGTAACCTAATAAAGTTTTTGATTTGTATTACAATTGGATTTCAATTTCATGAATCTATAATTGTTTTTTTACTTGCTTATTGGATTGCTCCAATGAAGTTTGATGAAAAATTTATAGGTTGGTTAGTTGTGTTTTCTATCATAGGTTTCTATACAGGACTAAATTCTATTATTGAGGTTATTATGCAATATATGCCAATTGGACAAGATAAGTTTGAGGATTATCAAAGTCAGTTATATAATGAAGGTGATGGTGTAGCAGTAGGTGATTTCGTGAAGATTATTTCAATTCTTTCAATTATTATTTATAATAAATATGCTGTAGAAGATAAATTATATTGTTATTTCCGTAATCTTTTTGTTTTTGGAGTATTACTTTACTTCTTTCTAGGAAAAGGAATTTTTGGTATTAGATTACCAGGATTTTATTTAGTTTTCTTAGGGCTTACAGTAGGAAGATTAGTGTATTCTTTCAACGGAGAAAAGTTTAAACGGAATTTTATTTATGTAAGTTTTGTTTCTTATACTATTTTATTGATTTTTTGGTTTCAAGTTAAACAGGGACATAAATCGAATTTTGGTAATTATAGAACATTTTTTAATAAAGAGGCAGTTTACGGATTATGGAAATGGAAATAGTATCAATTATAACACCATGCTATAATTCAGAAAAATATATAGCTGATACTTACAATTCTATCAAATCTCAAAGCTATAAGAATTGGGAATGGATTATTGTAGATGATTGTTCATCAGATAAATCTGTCGAAATAATTCAATCTTTTAATGATAATAGAATAAAATTAATTATTCAATCTAAAAACCAAGGAGCTGCCTATTCTAGAAATTTAGCATTGAATAAAGCAAAAGGTAGATTTATTACATTTCTCGATAGTGATGATTTATGGTTGCCAAATTTTTTAGAGATTACGATTAATTATTTGTTAGAGAATAATGAAGAGTTAGTTTATTCAAGTTATAAGCGGGTTGATGAAAATTTAAAGCCATTGTTAGCAGATTTTATTGCTGTAGATAAAGTAGATCGAAATCGAATTTTATACAATTGTCCTATTCCGATGTTAACATCTGTATATGATTCAAAACGAATTGGAAAAATACCAGTTCCAGATGTAGAACTTCGAGAAGATCATGCCATGTGGATAGATTTGTTAGGTAAAATAAAATATGCAAGAGCAATCAATGAATCTTTAGCTATTTACAGAATTCGAAATAACTCTGTTTCTCGAAATAAATTACGAATTGCTAAAAAACAATATGATGTTTATAGAAATTATTTAAAAATGAATATTTTCAAATCATCATATTATACATTTTTTTGGGCTATGAATGGATTAAAAAAATATGGAAAATTTTAAATTATTAGAATATTTATATACGCTAAACATTTCTCCTTTATATATTAACATAATGGGAGCCTATTTTTTTGCATTAATCATTACATTGATCTCAATTCCTAAAATTATACGTATTTCCTACAAAAAACAATTGATGGATGTACCAGGAGAAAGAAGTTCTCATGTTAATAAAGTGCCAACCTTGGGAGGAGTGGCTTTATTTTTTGGAATAGTAGTTTCAACATCGATATTTGCTACAGAATTAGGTGTTAACTATTCTTTCTTTTTATCCGCAATTACAATATTATTTTTTATTGGATTAATGGATGATTTATTAGTTGTAGCTCCAGATAAAAAATTATATGGTCAGATAATAAGTACCATTTTAATTATTTTTGGTTCTGGTATAATGATTAAGTCATTTTCAGGATTATTTGGTATCTACGAGATTCCTTATTTTGTTGGAGTTATATTAACCATTTTTGTATTTATAGTACTAATAAATGCATTCAATTTAATTGACGGAATTGATGGTTTAGCTTCAGGAATTGGTATAGTAATTAGTTTGTGTTTTGTTTATATATTCTACAGAATATTTGATTACGGAATAGGAATATTAGCTGTTAGTACATTAGCTGTTTTACTAGGTTTTGGAAGATATAATTTGTCCAAAAAGTTTAAAATATTTATGGGAGACACAGGTTCTATGGTGATAGGATTTATCTTAACTTTTATGGCAATTCGCTTTTTATACATTAGTGAAACCTCTAGTTTAGGTTTAAAAACAGGACCTGTTTTATTACTTTTTATTTTTGTTATTCCAATCGTAGACACTTTATCGGTTTTTACAATCCGAATTCTTAGAAAAAGAAGTCCATTTTCGGCAGACAAAAACCATCTCCATCACCAATTCTTAAAATTAGGGTTTACTCATATTCAAACTTCAATAATATTAGTACTTATTAACATTTTTTTTATATTCATTGGGTATTATTTTAGAAATATTGAAATTAATAAACTATTTTTGATCTTTATTGTTTTATCAATTAGTTTTGTTGTCTCTCTACGATACGCTGTAGTATTAAAAAAGAATAAAAAAATATCATTATAAAAATGCATTACTTAAAATCAACTTTAACCAAAACTGTAATTTTATTGATCCTCATGAATTTATTTTCGTGTATATCATTAAAAGATGTTCAATTAATTCAACCTGATCCAAATTTAAAATTAGATACAAATGGTAAAATAACTTTTGATAAGCCAGAATATTATATTCAGAAAGGGGATCGAGTATTAATAAATGTTTCTTCAGCATCTAGAGAATCAATGGGGATACTTAGTGATTTTATATCTTCAGGGAATAGAACTTTTGCACAAGGAGAAAATTCTGGAGTGGTAGTTAGAAAAGATGGAAATATAGAATTACCTAGAATCGGTTTTGTTCATTTAGAAGGATTAACTATAGAACAGGCGCGTAAGAAAATCCAAGATGAGTTTTATAAAATCTATGATGAAAAAGGAACTTTTATCGACGTTAATTTAGCAGGTATTGAGTATACTATTGTAGGAGAGGTTCAACAAGGTACGTATAGAGCAAACAAAAGAGACTTAACAATTTTAGAAGCTTTTTCAAAAACAGGATCGAATAATATTTATGCTGATTTAAAGAATGTTCGAATTATTAGAACAGATTTAGATGGTACAAAACAAGTTTATGTGGATTTAACAAAAGAATCTATTATGAATTCTGAGTATTACTGGATTCAGAATAATGATATTATTGTTGTTAACCCTCGTAAAGAAAAAGTATGGGGTGTAGGACTTAATCCTCTGACAGTAGTAACTACTGTAATGGGAGCAATCGCAACAATTTTGGGTGTTTATTTATTTTTTGATAAAATTTAAAGATGGCAAACACAACTACAACTATTGATCAAAAAAGTAAGAAAAAACAATCTGACTTTATTGATATAGAAAGACTTATACCAAGGTTGTTAAATGCTTGGCCATTATACATAATCTCGATGCTTATAGCATTAGCAGTTGCCTATTATCTTAATAGTTGGAAGTTAAACAGAATCTATACAGCAAATACAACATTTAAAATTAAAGATAATAGTTCTGCTAATAATTCATTAGCTTCGAATTCTATTAACTTTATTTGGGGAGGAAATGCAAATAAAATCGATGGGTTATCGTATACATTAACTTCTCGTATACATAACGAAAAAGTTGTTAAAAGGACAGAATCTTATATTTATTATACAGAAGAAGGACGTTTAAAAAAATCTAATATATATAAATTAGATGCTCCTTTTCATGTTCATATTGATACTTTACATCAACAAGTTGCTTATGTTGATGTAAAAGTAAAACCTAAAGATCATAACTCTTTTTATTTTGAAGTTGAGAACAAAAATGGTTCTTTATATCAATTTACTAAAGATAGTATTATAAAGTCTGAGGAGTTGAATCTACCTAAGATTGGTTATTATAATCAATGGATGGTTGGTAAAAACTATAAAATCATGTTGACTCGTTCAAATGTACCATTTTCTGAAAGTTCAATATCATTTAAATTAGTCACAATCAAAGATGCAACTGGGAGAGCAGTACAGAATTTTAGTGTTACAAATCCATCTAAAATTTCAAGTATAATAGCTGTATCAAAAAATGCTGAAAGTTTGAATGAAGCGGTTGATTTGTTAAATAACTCTATTCAAGTTTTAATTGAGAACGAATTAGCAGAAAGAAATCTATCTGCTTTTCAAACTCGAAAATATTTACAAGAACGAATCGCAGCTGTTAAACTTAAATTAGATAGTGCGACAGATAATTTACAAGAGTTACAGAAGAAAACAGGAGTTTATAATTTCGATTCAAAAAAAGGTGAGCTTTTAGGTAAACTTACTGAATTAGATAAAGAACGCGTAACTGTAGAAGAGAAAATCAATGCATTACATCGTTTAATGCCTAAAAAATCGAGTAGTGTTGATAATTTAATCGCTCTTAATATTGCCGGTCTTGATGTGTCTTATTACATGACGAATGTAGATCAATTAGAAGGTCTTGAGAATCAGCGCGAGCAAATGTTAAAAGTTTATAAAGAGAACACTGATGAGATTAGAGAAATTGATCGTCGATTAGCTAAAACAAGAAATAATATTTCGAATGTAGTTAATGCGCATTTACAAAAGTTGAATACAGATCTATCCATGATTAACGCGAAATTGGCGGAATCTGAATTCAAAGCGAAAGATTTACCATACGAAGAAATTGAATTTGTTGAAGCAAATCGTGGATTTGAATTAAATAGTACATTATATTCAACTTTAATTAATCAATTAAATACAACTGATTTATCTTTAGCATCTATCGTATCTGATATCACGATTATTGATCCAGCTAAAAATCAAGGTCAAGGTTCCATTTATCCAAATCCAAAACGTAATTATTTAATAGCTTTGGGAATAGGTTTGTTGATTCCTTTGATTTATGTAGTGATTAAAGAATTATTAGATTTCAAAGTTCGTGTACTAAAAGATATTACAAGTCGTACAAATATTCCAATTATTGGTTTAGTTGGTTCTTTGGGAGATAATTCACCTTTAGTTGTAATCAACAATCCAAAATCAGGAATTTCTGAATCGTTTAGATCAATTCGTTCTAATCTGAAATATTTATACAAGAATCCAGGACTTGAAGAAAATAATAAAACGATTTTGGTAACCTCATTCATTGGAGGTGAAGGAAAGACTTTCAACGCGATGAATATTGCGAGTTCAATCGGTTCTATGGATAAGAAAACGGTTTTGATTGGATTAGATTTACGTAAACCAAAAATCTTTGATGATTTTAACATCAATAATAAGACAGGTGTTACAGACTATGTTGCGGGTGATTTAGAGTTAAATCAAATTACGCAACGTACAATTTTACCAAATTTAGATATTATTACAGCAGGTCCAATTCCTCCAAATCCTTCAGAATTGATTTTGAGTAATCGAATGGATCAATTATTTACTGAATTGAAAGAGAAATATGAATTCGTAATTATAGATTCACCGCCAATAGGATTAGTAACAGATTCGTACGATTTGATGCGTTATGCAGATTGTACATTGTATGTAACACGTTACAACTATTCTGAGAAAAACTTTATCAATGCAATTTCGAATAAATACGATGAAGGTGAAGTTTCGAATGTCGGAATTATATTCAACGATTTCCAAATTAAAACTGGCTACGGTTACGGATATGGTTTCGGATATGGTTACGGCTACGGTTACGGTTATGGATACGGCTACGGATATTTTGCTGGAGATGAGAATTTTGATAATTCATCATTCGGAAAAATAAAACGTTTAGCTTCTCGAATTAAAGGTAAATTCTTTTAATTGAAATGATCTTAAAGAACATATTTGATTATATACTTGCATTAATCCTACTAATTTTTTTAGTGGGATTAATTGTTTTGTTAATTATCATAAGTTCTATAGATACCAATCAATTTGGCGTTTTTACACAAAAAAGAGTTGGGAAAGACGGAAGATTTTTCAATATTTATAAAATCAGAACGATGAAAGGGGTTTCTAAATCGACAATAACAACGGATCAACATCAAATTACCAAAATTGGAAAGATTCTTCGAGATTATAAATTGGATGAATTACCACAATTGTTTAATATCCTAAAAGGAGAAATGAGTTTTGTTGGTCCTCGTCCAGATGTTGCTGGTTATGCAGATAAATTGATTGGAGAGGATAGATTGATGTTGAAAGTTAAACCTGGAATTACTGGTCCTGCTCAATTGAAATATCGTAAAGAAGAAGAAATTTTATCCAATGTAAATGATCCAATCAAATATAATGATGAAATTCTTTGGCCAGATAAAGTTAAGATCAATGTAGAATATGTAAAGAATTGGAGTTTTCGACAAGATTTGATTTACATGTTTCAAACAATATTCAAAAAATAGAAGAGAATCCTAAAATTGGATTCTCTTCTATTTTTAAAAATATTTTTGTTTTTCTAAACTTGAATAACACCTAAATTAAATTGTTTTTCAATCGGAGCATGATTTGCAGCTTCAATTCCCATCGAAATCCATTTACGCGTATCCAAAGGATCAATAATTCCATCTGTCCACAAACGTGCCGCAGCATAATAAGGACTTGTTTCATCATTGTATTTTGCTGTAATTTCGTTCAAAAGTTCTTGCTTTTTCACTTCATCAACTTCTACACCTTGTGCTTTCAAAGTGGCTTCTTTTATTTGTAACAAAACTTTCGCAGCCTGTTCACCTCCCATAACTGCCAATTGAGCCGAAGGCCAAGCTGTAATTAATCTAGGATCATATGCTTTTCCACACATAGCATAGTTTCCTGCGCCATAAGAATTTCCAACTATAATCGTGAATTTTGGAACAACAGAATTAGAAACTGCATTCACCATTTTTGCACCATCTTTGATAATACCACCATGTTCAGATTTAGATCCAACCATAAAACCAGTTACATCTTGTAAGAAAACTAACGGAATTTTCTTTTGGTTACAATTCGCAATAAAACGAGTTGCTTTATCCGCAGAATCTGAATAAATCACGCCACCAAACTGCATTCCGTCTTTTTTAGACTTCACAATTTTACGTTGATTAGCTACAATTCCAACCGCCCAACCATCAATTCGCGCATACGTACAGATAATTGATTTCCCATAATCAGGCTTATATTCGTCCAATTCCGAGTTATCAACAATTCTGTTAATAATCTCATACATATCGTACTGCTCAGCACGAGATTCAGGTAAAATACCATAGATTTCTTGCTCATCTAAAGCAGGTTTAGCTGCTTCAATTCGATTAAATCCAGCTTTTTCATAATCACCAATTTTACCAACGATAGATTTTATTCTATCCAACGCATCTTTATCATCTTTTGCTTTATAATCAGTCACACCAGAGATTTCGCAATGTGTTGTTGCTCCACCTAAAGTTTCGTTGTCGATGTCTTCTCCAATAGCAGCTTTTACCAAATAACTTCCAGCTAAGAAAATAGAACCCGTTTTGTCTACAATCATTGCTTCGTCGCTCATAATTGGTAAATATGCTCCACCAGCAACACAACTTCCCATCACAGCAGAAATTTGAGTAATTCCCATTGATGACATGATTGCATTATTGCGGAAAATTCGACCAAACATTTCTTTATCAGGAAAAATCTCATCTTGCATTGGTAAATAAACACCTGCGCTGTCCACTAAATAAATAATTGGTAATTTATTTTCCATCGCAATTTCTTGCGCACGCAAATTCTTTTTACCTGTAATTGGGAACCAAGCACCAGCTTTTACAGTTGCATCATTCGCAACAACAATACATTGTTTGCCAGAAATGTAACCAATTTTTACAACAACACCTCCCGAAGGACATCCGCCGTGTTCTTTGTACATTTCATCGCCTGTTAAAGCACCAATCTCAATGTTCGGTTTTTTTTCGTCTAAAAGATAATCAATACGTTCTCTTGCAGACATTTTTCCTTTGCTATGCAACGCATCAATTCTTTTTTGACCTCCGCCAAGGTAAACTTGTTTCAGTTTTTGGCGTAGTTTTGAAAGTAATAATTTGTTATGATCCTCTCTTTTATTAAAAGTTAAATCCATTGTGGTTTTCTGTTTGTTTACAGCCCTAAACTAATGAATTTTATCGAATTCTTAAAATGAAATTTAGACTTGAGAATCAACGAATACAAAGTTCATGCAATGCGTTTGGATTTGAGGAAAAAATGACAGAAAATCAGTTTCTAGATTCGCATAACTTTTTTCAAATTCGGGAATGATTTGATGTAAATTATTCTCAAATTTTGCTCGACTTCCGATTCCTTTTAATGTTTTTTGAACACCTTCTATGGTCGAATAATTTTCGAACCAATCATATTTTAGCAAATAAAAAATGGTTTCTTGTAGTTTTTTTGGAAGCGAATTGTATTCATCCTTAAATAATTGATAACAATCTGTTTTAAATTTTTCGAAAGGAGTTTCAGAATAATTATTCCAATATTTAATCAAAAAATAATCATAAATTACATCAATAATAATTGGTGCAAATTTGTGCTGTGTTTCGTGAAAATAACTTGAGCTTTTCTTCACCGTTTCGTGAGAATCTGTAAATGTATCAATCGAACGATGCAATAAAATCCCTTTCTGAATTTCTTCTGGAAAATCTAGATATTGTTTTCCCTTTACAGTTTCACCAAGCAAATTCCCAATTTGAAGCGATTGATTTCCGAAAGATAAATATTGATGTGCGATAAAGTTCATAAGGCTTGTTTAGTATCATAAAGTTAAGTTTTTTTGAATAAACCTGTGTTATTTTACTGTGAAGAAAAAAGCCATCTAAAAAAGATGGCTTAAGAATTATATTTTTATTCGTTATTTCCAGAAATTTGATTGATTTTTTCTTCTAAAATCGGATAATATTCGATCATAGAATCTTTTAAATTTCGATCCAAACTTAATGCATTTTGCAACGCTTCATTTCCTAATTGATCTTGCTCTGTAATATAATAGACATTACTCAATTGATAGAAAAATTCGGCACGATTAAAATTCTTTAAAGCGCCTGTTAATAAGACTGCAATCGCTTCCTCGTATTCGCCAACAGCAATTAAAGTTTCGACGTAAGCAAACCAAGTATGGAAAACTAAAGGCTTTAATTGAACCAATTTCGAAAGGTTTTTTATAGCTTCTTCAAACTTCATTTGTTTCAGAAAATAGTAAGTTGAATCTGTATAATATTCGTAACTATCGCCATTCAATTCTATTGCACGCTGAATGTAATATTCGGCTTCCTCTATATTTCCTAATTTGTTGTAAAGCGAAGATGTTTTTGCCCAAACTTTATCCAATTGCGGATCTTCTTTTATCGCAATATGATAAGCTTTCAATGCTTTTTGTGGTTTCTCTAACTTTTCGTACAATTCACCAATTTTCATATGCGTAACAGCTGGCGAATCATCAAATTCTAATGTTTCTTCTAGCGTTTCTATTGCTTTATTATATTCTCCTAATTCTTCCAATGAAAGCGCTTTGTTAGCATGACCAACAATAGAGTTAGGATTAATCGCGAGCACGTAATCCAACGCATTTATAGCTTCGTCATACATTTTTTTGTGATTGTACAACAGACCAAGTTGCAACCAAGAAACTTCCGAATATGGATTATCGTCAATAAAATCTTTCAGAAATTCGATGCATTCATCAGGATTATGAATTTCCTCGTAACATTGAATGATAGAATAGAAAGTATAATCGTTTTCTGGATTGAATTTCAATGCTTTTCTGAAAGCAATCAACGCAGAATGAACTTCATCTAAATTCAAATATTCATTTCCGATACAATTGCAAATAAAATCAGTTTCTTCGTCGTCTATTTGCAAAGCTTCTTCATAAAAACTTATCGCTTTTCGAGGCATATTTTTCATTCCCCAAAAACGCGCTTGTACCAAAAGATAATCTAACTCGTTTGCAGCTAAATCCTTTAAATCTTTGATGAGTTTTGCAGCTTTTTTTAAATCCTCAATTGTAAGAAAATATTCAATTCTCTTGATTTTGATATCTATATTCTCGGGATGCATTTTTTCTGCAAAATCCAACGCACGTTTTGCATATTCGTTATCATTTACTTCAAGATAGAACTCAATAATTTCGACCAAATCCTCCGAATCGTAATATCTATATTCACGATTATCAAGCATTTGCTCAAAACCTTCAATTAGCTCGTTATTAAAAAAATCTTCGTCCATAGTGATAGACTAATTTACAAAATAAAATGTGCAAAAATCATAACGAATTGTTAGAGTTTTGCACATTTGTTAAACAATTAAAATAGATTGTTTTAGATAATATTTTTGATGCTTTCGATCATTTTATCCGCTAATTTATTTGCATTTTCTTCTGAAGTACTTTCAGTATAAATACGAATAATTGGCTCTGTATTTGACTTTCTTAAATGAACCCATTCAGTAGGAAAATCAATTTTAACTCCATCAACCGTATTGATTTCTTCGTTTTTGTAAACTTCTTGAATTTTCACTAACAATTCGTCAACATTGATTTCTGGTGTTAATTCGATTTTCTTTTTCGCCATAAAATATGCTGGATAAGAAGCTCTAATTTCAGAAACTGATTTATCTTGTTCAGCTAAATATGTCAAGAATAAAGCAATTCCTACTAAAGAATCGCGTCCGTAGTGTAATTCTGGATAAATAATTCCACCGTTTCCTTCTCCACCAATTTTAGCATCAACGTTTTTCATTTCAACTACAACATTCACTTCTCCAACTGCTGATGGCGAATATTTTTGACCATATTTTTCAGAAATATCGCGTAAAGCACGAGAAGATGATAAGTTAGAAACTGTTGCTGAAGGCGTTTTTGATAATACATAATCTGCGACTGCAACTAATGTGTATTCTTCTCCAAACATTTCACCTTTTTCGTCGATAATTGCTAAACGGTCAACATCTGGATCTACTACAATTCCGAAATCAGCTTGTTCGTCGATTACTTTTTTACAAATATCACCTAAATGTTCTTTTAAAGGCTCTGGATTATGTGGAAAATTCCCGTTTGGTTCGCAATACATATCGTAATGAATCACACCTAAACGTTGTAACAACTTAGGAATTGCAATTCCTCCAGTTGAATTTACCGCGTCAATCGCAACTTTGAAATTTTTCTCTTGAATCGCTTTTGCATTCACTAATGGCAAAGCCAAAATTTTCTCGATATGTAAATCAATTGCATCATCAAAAGTTTCATAAGAACCTAAATCATCAACTTCAGCAAATGTATAATCATCTTTATCTGCGAAAGCTAAAATTTGTGCGCCATCTGCAGCAGAAACAAATTCTCCTTTTGCATTCAATAATTTCAATGCATTCCATTCTTTTGGATTGTGAGAAGCAGTTAAAATAATTCCTCCATCTGCATGCAAATGTGTCACCATAACTTCTACAGTTGGCGTTGTAGATAAACCTAAATCGACAACATTAATTCCTAATCCTTGTAAAGTTGAACAAACTAATTGAGAAACCATTTGTCCAGAAATACGAGCGTCGCGCCCTACAATTACTTTATATTCTGATTGATTTGATTGATTCTTAAGCCAAGTTCCGTAAGCAGCTGCGAATTTAACAGCGTCTATAGGAGTTAAATTATCTCCCGGTTTTCCTCCGATTGTTCCACGAAAACCTGAAATAGATTTGATTAGAGACATAAATTTTATTTTATAGTGTTACAAATTTACAAATTACAAAAACTTTTCTTATCTTTTTGGAACGATTTTAGTTAAGATTTACTTAACAATTTTTAAAACCATAAAAAATAGTATTAATTATGATGACAACTTCATTTATTATGTTAGGTATTACCGGAGTTTGGAGCTTTTTGGTATACTTAGTGTTCGGTTTAATTTGTGCTGGAATTGCTAAAGCAATAATGCCAGGTAAAGATCCGGGAGGATTTTGGGTAACTGCACTTATAGGTATTATTGGTGCATATTTAGGAGCTTATATGCGTACAATTTTAGGAATTTCTCATGATGGAGAAGTAAGTTTTTTCAGTCCATTGGATTGGATTTTTTCAATTTTAGGATCATTATTAATCTTATTTATTTGGAAAAAATTATTAGCTCCAATGTTTAATAAATAATTCATTACAATTATAAAAAAATCCTTTATCAGTCTCTGATAAAGGATTTTTTTTATTCATACTATTTATAGAGGAAGAATTGCTTTTTCGTATTTCTGATTAATCATAATTGCAGAAGCTTCGTAAAAAGCAATAAATCCACAGATGATTCCTGTCCAACCAGCAAAATGTAAAATGCTTTGACTACCTGTAAAGTTACCTGCTGCCAATAAAAAGAATAATAAGGTTAATGATCCGAATAATAATTTTCCGACCAAATTGCCTTTTAAGGTTTGGAAAAAGTTGATTAATGTAAATAATCCCCACATTCCTAAATAACATCCCATTGAATTTCCGTCCGGTTTTTCTACGCCAAACATCGGGGCTAACCATGTAAATACAAGTGTTAACCAAAAAGCGCCATAAGACATGAATGCAATACTACCAAAGTTGTTTCCTTTTTTCCATTCCATAACGCCAGCCACAAATTGTGCTCCACCTCCAAAGAAAACACCCATTCCCATAATCATACTATTAACAGGGAAAAAACCTGCATTGTGTATGTTTAATAAAACAGTTGTCATTGCAAAACCAAATAATCCTAAAGGTCCAGGATTTGCTGTTTGGTCTTTAATTGAGTAAATATTGTTCATGTTATTTATTATTTTGAGACAATAATAATCTGAAAATAATAAATAAAAAAGAATTTATTCATAAAAAGTGTATAACGTACACTATAAAAATATTTTTAAGTGAATAAAATGTTGGTATATAATAATTTGAGTGCTTAAATTTTTTATTGTCTTGAATAAATAAAAAATCCGTTAATTATCATTAACGGATTTTTGAATTTGAAATATAGTTTGATTATTTCTTTTTGTTCTTTTGTTGTTGCTCTTGCATTTCTTGAGCTTGTTTCATCATTTCTTGCATTTTCGAAGCAAACTTACCTGTTTTTTTAGGTTTTGTTTTATTTGTTTCGATGATTTGATGAATCTTTGCTTCGTGAATCATATATTTCTTAATATATAACACGATGAAAATATTAATCGCATTGGATACTAAATAATACCAAGATAGACCAGAAGCATAATTGTTAAGGAATACAAAGAAGAAAACTGGCATTACATACATCATGTATTTCATGAATTGCATGTTTGGCATTCCTTCTTGTTGTGGCATTTGGAAGTTATCCATAGATCCAGAAACTTTAAAATAAATCATCATTGCAACAATGTATAATAAAGCGAATACACTTAAGTGACCATTAAGGAATGGAACCCATTCTGGTAATTTGATTAAATCGTCGAAGGCTGTTAAATCATCTACGAACCAGAAAGGAACACCTCTCAAGTCGATTAAGTTCGGGAAGAAACGGAATAACGCATAGAAAATAGGAATTTGTAATAATGCTGGTAAACATCCTGCTAATGGATTGATTCCTGCATTACGATAAATTGCCATTGTTTCTTGTTGCTTCTTCATCGCATCTTTCGGATCCTTGTATTTTTCGTTGATTTCATTCAACTCTGGACGAACAACTTTCATCAATGCAGATTGACGGTATTGTTTGTACATAATTGGAGATAAAATCAATTTTACAACGATTGTCATCAAAAAGATTACCCATCCGTAAGTGATTCCTACTGAAGCTAACCATTTGAAAACATTCAAGAAGAAATATTTATTCAACCAACCAAATAATCCCCAACCAAAGTCAATTAAGTTTTGGAATCCTTTGTCGTTGTAATCTTTCAACATTTTATAATCCAATGGAATAAAATCCCATGTGAATTTAGAATTGATTTCACTATTTTTCAACTCTAATTTAGAGTTTAAGTGATAGTGTTTACTATAAGTTAAATCCTCTTTATCAGAGTTTTTAGAACCACCTTTTGTTGTTTTAAACCCTTCATCATTTGATAAAACTGTTGCGAAGAATTGTTGTTTGTTGGCTACCCAAGAAATAGCTTCCTCTTCTTCCCATTCGTCAGAACCAAATAATTCGTATTCGATGTCTTTGTTTCCTTTGAACTGAAAATAAGTATGCGACCAATATTTTTCTTGATCTTTCCCTTTCTCAGTACTGAAACCGTCCATTGTCCACGCTAAATCTACATTTTTCTCAGAAGTGATGTTAGATAAACCTTGCGTTTTAACTTCGAAATCGATACCATAAGAATCGCCTAATGTATAGATGTATTGAATTTGACTATTTTGAGCATTTGCTGTAAACGTTACAATTGTATTGTTCGCATTTTTCTGTACTTGAGGTACAAATACTAAATCCGAAACATTAAGAACAGCTCCTTGTTTTGTTTTGAATGATAAATTGAACTTACTTGATCCATCTTTTATCAAATGTAAAGGATCTTTGTGTCCATCTTTTTTGTCATTGTAAGCTGTATATCCAACGATTTGTACGTCAGAAATTTGAGCTCCTTTTGGCGAAAAAGTAACTTTTAATTTATCATTACTAACTTCAATATCTTTTGCTAATGTAGGATCTACAGTTTGAAAAGCTTGTGTTGTAGCTGTTTTATTTAATTGTTCCTGTTTTTTTGCTTGCTCTTGCTTTTGAACTAATTCTTTTTTCTGAGCTTCGACCTCCGCTTCCGAAGGTTTGTTTAGAAAATAGAATACGCCAAAAAGAATTGCAATTAAAATAAAACCAATCGTTTGGTTAAAATCAAATTTTTTCTCTTGTTGCATTTAATAAATCATTTTGTTTATTCAATAAAGAAGCTTCGATAAAACTTATAAATAAAGGATGTGGCGAAGCAACTGTACTTTTATATTCCGGATGGAATTGTACACCTATATAATATGGGTGTTGATTATGTTCTAAAATTTCTACTAATTCTGTTTCAGGGTTTTTACCAACTGGAATAAAATTGTTTTCAATAAATTCATCGTAAAAATCATTGTTGAATTCATATCTATGACGATGACGTTCTAAGATTTCGGTTGTGTTGTAAATTTTCTCAATTTTTGAATTAGGAGTTAATTCACATTTCCAATTTCCTAAACGCATTGTTCCTCCTTTGTCCGATACATCTTTTTGATCTTCCATCAAACTGATAACTGGATAAGGCGTTGTTAAATCCATTTCTGCTGAATCTGCTTTTTCGTAACCTAAAACGTTACGCGCAAATTCAATTGCCATAATTTGCATTCCCAAACAAATTCCTAATGTTGGAATATTATTTCTTCGTGCATAATTTGCAGCAATTATTTTACCTAAAATACCACGATCTCCAAAACCTGGTGCAATCAAAATTCCCGAAACGCCTTTCAACTGCTCTCCAACATTGTCTTCTGTAATATCGCCAGAATATACCCAACGAACTTTTACATTCGTTTCGCAAGTTGCAGCAGCATGCGTAAATGCTTCTGTAATTGATTTATAAGAATCGTGTAACGAAACGTATTTACCAACTAAAGCAATCTCGATTTCGTTTTTAGGATTTTTATGATTTGATAAGAATTTGTTCCAAACTGTAAAATCTGGTTCTTGATCAGTTGGCAAATCTAAGCCTTTTAAAACAACTTCGTCAAAATTTTGTTTATGTAATAAGAATGGAACCTCATAAATTGTGTCCGCATCCATACTTTCGATTACATTTTCTTTGCGAACATTACAGAATAAAGCCAATTTAGCTTTTACATCTTTTGGTAAATGACGCTCTGTACGTGTAACTAAAACATTGGCATGAATACCATTTTCCATTAATGTACGA
Source organism: Empedobacter sp. GD03861 (assembly GCF_029840885.1). NCBI lineage: Bacteria > Pseudomonadati > Bacteroidota > Flavobacteriia > Flavobacteriales > Weeksellaceae > Empedobacter > Empedobacter sp. GD03861. The sequence continues at coordinate 36,682 of NZ_JAOCDJ010000012.1, read as the reverse complement.
ACAGAATGTTGAGTAGGTTTTGTTTTTAATTCACCCGCAGCAGCTAAATAAGGGACTAATGTTAAGTGAATAACAGAAGAATTATGCTCTCCTAATTCCCAAGTTAACTGACGGATAGATTCGATATAAGGTAAAGACTCAATATCTCCAACCGTACCTCCAATTTCAGTAATGATGATATCATAATCACCTGTATTACCTAATAATTTGATACGACGTTTGATTTCGTTTGTGATATGAGGAACAACCTGAACTGTTTTTCCTAAATAATCTCCACGACGTTCTTTTTCTATAACTGTTTGATAAATACGACCTGTAGTAACTGAGTTAGCACGAGATGTTGCGCGGTTCAAGAAACGCTCATAATGTCCTAAATCTAAATCGGTCTCTGCACCGTCTTCCGTAACGTAACATTCTCCATGCTCGTAAGGATTAAGTGTTCCTGGGTCTACATTTATATAGGGATCCAATTTCTGAATTGTTACTCTATATCCTCTTGCTTCTAGTAGCATTCCTAATGATGATGCTACGATTCCTTTTCCTAACGACGATGTTACTCCTCCGGTAACGAAAATGTACTTTGGTGCTTTGTTTGTTTCCATTGAATCTTTAAATCAATGGTTGCAAATTTACGAATAAATAATGGGGTAAAAAAAAGTGGGAGTGAAATTTAGAAAAATAAAAATAGGCAAGCGATCTACATCACACCGCTACGACCGTATACCTTTGCTACGTTCCCGTCCTGGAGGATTCAACAGGAGCTGGTTGTGTAGGACTTGCCTGATGCAAAGGTAAGAAAGTTTTGTAAAAATAAAAGTGTTTATTGAAAAAACTTTCTTGTTGCTTAGGTCTGATTGAATTAATAGATTGATTTACAAATAAAAATTAGAACTAAAAAAGTAATTGATATTGTAAAAAATAATTGAAGAAAAGAATTTATGAAGATAAATTCCTTTTTAAATCATACAATTTAATAGAGAAAGAATTACGAGATATAATTATCTTTGCAGAATGATTAGTTTTAATAAAATTTTCAAAAACTCTTTGGTGCTTACAGCAATTACATTAGCATTGTTTTTCGCGCTTTACTTTTATTTTTCTTTAAACGGAACAGTTTCTGTAAAAGATTATTACACTTACAGCTTCATGATTTGCTGTTTTATTGTATTACCTTTGTATGCATTATATTGTTTTTTAATAATTTTCAATTTATCGAAAAATAAAGCAAAAAATCATCAAACTTCAGAAGAATTAATGACTTTCAAAGAAGGTTTCAAAGTTGGTTTCTACACGATTTTCTTTGCAGGAATCATGAGTTTGATTGTTATTTTTGTATTCTTCAATACTTATGGAGAATGGGCACAAGATAGTTTGAAACAAGGGTTATTAGATACTTTCACGTCTAATATGTCTGATCCAAAAGTCGCAAAAGATATCGAAACATTTAGAAATTCGGATGATTATAAAACACTTAATTTATTTACTGTGAAAAACTTCTTCGGATTATCCTCAATTTTCTTATCTTTCTACATCGCAATTGCAGCGATGTTTTCACAATTCTTAAAAAAACGTGTTTTTTAACATATGGATATTTCAGTTGTTGTTCCTTTACTGAACGAACAAGATTCCTTAGAGGAATTATTCTACAGAATCAAAAAAGTCTGTGAACAGAATGATTTTACATTCGAAGTTATTTTCGTTGATGACGGGAGTACAGATGATTCGTGGCAAATTATAGAGTATATTGCCAACTTCAATACAGAAGTGAAAGGAATTAAATTCCGTAAAAATTATGGTAAGTCTCCAGCACTTAGCGCGGCTTTTAAAGAAGTGAAAGGAGATGTTGTGATTACTATGGATGCAGATTTACAAGATTTTCCTGAGGAAATACCGTCGTTATACAAAATGCTGAAAAACCAAAAAGCAGATATTGTTTCGGGTTGGAAAGAAAATCGTCAAGATAATAAATTGACAAAAAATCTTCCTTCGAAATTATTCAATGGTGTAGCACGTAAAACCTCTGGTGTAAAATTGCACGATTTTAACTGTGGTTTGAAAGCTTATCGTTGGGAAGTAACGCAAAATATCGAATTGTATGGTGATATGCACCGTTATATTCCTGTTTTAGCGAAAAATGCGGGATATTCGAAAATTATTGAGAAAAAAGTAAAACATCAAGCGCGTAAATATGGTGTTTCAAAATTTGGAGCAAATCGTTTTGTAAATGGTTTCTTGGATTTGATTACACTTTTCTTTGCGTCAAGGTTTGGGAATAAACCAATGCATATTTTCGGTTTATTGGGTACATTGATGTTTATTTTAGGGTTTTTCGCTTCATTTTATTTAGGAATCGAGAAATTATATAAAGTTTATATTTCCCATACACCAGCCAGATTAATCACAGATAGTCCTTATTTTTATATTTCGTTAGTTTTTATGATTTTAGGAACGCAATTATTTTTGGCGGGATTTTTGGGCGAGTTAATTGTTCGCAATAATCGCGAAAAACAATTGTATTTAGTTCAAAAAGAATTGAATTTAAACTAATTAAATAACCAACTACTATGAAGAAAATATTTTTATTAGGATTTTTAGGTTTAGTTGCAACTTCGTGTTCATCATCAATTGATGGAGAAGGTGCTGCAACGGCTCAAAAAGAATATACAGCTGATAATATCAAAGATTTGAGCGTTTCGTGTAATTGTAATGTTATTTTAGTTCCAGGAAATAAATCTGGAGTTAAAGTAGAATCGCATCAAAATATTATTGATAATTTAGAAGTTGAAGCAAAAAATAATGCGGTTACAATCAAAGAAAAATCAAATGTAGACCATTATAGTGCCTATGATTTGTACGTTTATGTGACACGAGATTTAGAAAAGATTGATGCAAATAAACAAACTTCTTTGACTACTTCTGGAACATTGAATGTTGATGAATTGACTATCTCTGCGAAAGATCAAGCGAGAATTAATCAAACTTTTTTGATTACAAACAACTTTGATTTGAAAGCAGATGATCAATCTAATATTATGTTAGAAGGAACTGCTGGAACTATGAAAGTGAAAGCTTATGGCGAAGCACAATTGAATTTATTCAAATACGAGGTCAATGAAGCTAATTTCACAACAGATGATAACGCTTTATTAGACATCAATGCACGCCAAACCTTATATGGTTCTGCAAAAGGAAACTCAATTGTAAATTTTATGGGCGATCCTAATAAGGATACAAAAATTGCCGACCGCGCCCAAGTATTAAAAAAATAAAAGATAAGAATGACTTCAAGTTTAGATAATGCTAAATTATGGCTTTCTGACGCTTATGATGCGGAAACAAGAAAAGCTGTTCAAGATTTAATTGATAATAATCCAACCGAATTAGACGATTCTTTTTATAAAAACCTTGAGTTTGGAACAGGAGGAATGCGTGGTATAATGGGTGTTGGAACAAATCGTTTAAACAAATATACACTTGGTGCAGCAACGCAAGGTTTAGCAAATTATATTAATCAACAATTTCCGAATAAAGAGAAAAAAGTTGCGATTGCATACGATGTTCGTCACAATTCGGATACGTTTGCAAAAATGGTTGCCGATGTTTTGACTGCGAATGGAATCAACGTTTATTTGTTTGAATCTTTTCGCCCAACGCCAGAATTGTCTTTTACAGTTCGTCATTTAGGTTGTGATGCTGGAATTGTGTTGACAGCTTCCCACAATCCTCCGATTTACAATGGTTACAAAGTTTATTGGAATGATGGAGCGCAAATTGTTCCGCCACAAGATGGAGAAATTATTAATGAAGTAAATAATGTAAAAGTAGAAGAAATCAAATTTCAAGGTAACGATGCATTGTTAACGTATATAGGTAAAGAAATTGATGAAGCTTTTATTGATGCATGTGTAGCGAACGGAAGTTTTACACAAGATGGTAAGGAAGATATAAAAATTGTTTTTACTTCTATTCACGGAACTGCCGTTGCAATTACGCCAAAAGCTTTTGATAAAGCTGGTTTTACTCAAGTTCATCAAGTTGCTGAACAAGCAATTCCAAGTGGAGATTTCCCAACAGTAAAATCGCCAAATCCAGAAGAACCAGAGGCTTTGACTATGGCAGTTACTTTAGCGAATGAAATTGGTGCTGATGTTGTGATTGGAACAGATCCTGATGCGGATCGTGTAGGTGTTGCAACGCGTAACAATGAAGGTGAAATTGTTTTATTAAATGGTAACCAAATGAACACTGTTTTGGCTTATTATTTATTAGAAAAATGGCAAAAATCGGGGAAATTAGTTGGAAATGAATTTATCGGATCGACAATCGTAACGTCTGATATTTTCTATGATATTGCTGCGAAATTCAATGTTGATTGTAAAGTAGGATTAACAGGTTTCAAATGGATTGCTGATATGATTCGCAAATTCGAAGGCAAAGAAAGTTTTGTTGGAGGAGGAGAAGAATCATTCGGATTTATGGTTGGAGACTTTATCCGTGATAAAGATTCTGTTACAACAGCTTTATTGGTTTCTGAAATTGCTGCTGTACAAAAAGCAAAAGGAAGTTCTCTGTACAATAAATTAATGGAAATCTATCTTGAAATCGGAAAAGCATATCAAGAAGATTTAATTAGTATTGTAAAACCTGGAAAAGAAGGTGCAGAGTTAATTGCTAAAATGATGGTTGAATTTAGATCAAATCCTCCAAAAGAATTAGCAGGATCTAAAGTTGTTCGTGTAAAAGATTTTCAATCTTCTATCGACAAAGATTTAATTTCTGGTGAAGAAAAAGCGATTGAGATACCAAAGTCAAATGTATTGATTTTCTATACAGAGGATGGAAGTAAAGTAGCTTGTCGTCCTTCTGGAACAGAACCAAAGATTAAATATTATTTCTCTGTAAATGCTTCACTTTCTAACAAAGAAGATTATCCAGCTGTTCAACAAACGTTGTTAGCGAAAATCGATTTATTGAAAGAAGATTTTAGCAAATAATCATTCAAGAATAAATATTAAAATAAATAGAAAATGGCCGTCAATTTTGACAGCCATTTTTTATATGATTAAATTTTTAATGTTAGAAAAACATCGAAAATAGATAATAAAATCCTGTTGCAATAAGTGCAGAAACTGGAATTGTCAAAATCCAAGCCCATAATAAACTAATTGTAACACCCCAACGAACGGCAGAAACTCTTTTTACCATTCCAACACCAATAATGGATCCCGTGATTACGTGCGTTGTAGAAACTGGCATTTTGATATGTTCTGTAAAAAATAATGTAATAGCTGAAGCTGTTTGAGCAGTGAAACCTTCGATAGGAGTAATTTTTGTAATTTTATTTCCCATCGTTTTTAAGATTTTCATTCCGCCACCTAAAGTTCCTAAAGCAATTGCCGAGAAACACATAATCGGAACCCAATCGTGAATATCAGTACTACTTGTTGTGATGAACCAATGTTTCCAATTGAAAACATCATTCAAAATCCAATCATTCATATCCGTATTAACAATCGCAGTTTGATTGGCAAGTAAAGCAAACGTGATCACTCCCATTACTTTTTGAGAATCATTCAAACCATGACCAATACTCAACATTGCAGAAGAAACCAATTGCAATTTCTTGAACCAAGCATCTGCTTTATGTGGTTTTGCATTTCGACAAAGATTCAGCGTGATGATGTAAATAACATTACCAGCGACCAAACCAATAATTGGCGCGACCAAAATGAAAGCAATAATCGTTAAGATAATTGTACTGTTAATCGCAGAAAAATCATAACCTGTTGCAGCTAATGCACCTCCAGCTAATCCTCCAATCAATGTGTGAGATGAAGAGGAAGGGATTCCTAATTTCCAAGTTAAAATATTCCAAGTGATTGCTGCAGAAAGCGCCGCCATAACAACTACAGATGGATTAGAGCCAAATGCGACAACAACATCTTCTTTGATAATTTTAGCGATTGTGTCTGCAACTCCGAATTCTCCAATGATAAATTTAGCAATGAAAAAAGCAACAAAATTGAAGAATGCAGCCCAAATAACAGCCTGAATTGGAGTCAAAACCTTTGTAGTAACAACGGTTGCAATAGAGTTTGCGGCATCGTGAAAACCATTTAAGAAATCAAATAAAATGGCTAAACCGATAATGATAAATAATACAGTTAATTGCATGGCGCAAATTTAAAACTTTCTTAAACTTATCATTTATCAATTTCGAAAATTATTTCAAAAATAAAAAAGGAGCTTATAAAAGCTCCTAAATATGAATGATATTGATTGTTTTTTTTTAAACAAATAATGTTACGATGTAGTAAATCAATGCAGCTAATAATGCTGAGACTGGAATGGTAAGAACCCAAGCCCAAAGTAAACTAATTGTTACTCCCCAACGAACTGCAGATACACGTTTCGTTAAACCTACACCAATAATAGAACCTGTAATTGTATGCGTTGTAGAAACTGGAATTCCGAAATGCTCAGAAATATAAAGCGTCATTGCTCCTGAAGTTTCAGCAACTACACCTTCTAATGGTGTTACTTTTGTAATTTTAGAACCCATTGTTTTGATGATTTTCCATCCACCACCCATTGTACCTAATGCGATAACAACAAACGATGTAATAGGAACCCACATCCAATGCGCTACGAAATATTGGAATTTATCTTCCGCTTGTACATAAGCTGGGTCAAAATCGACATTCATGTGATAGAAGATAACCGCAGCTCCAATAATACCCATTACCTTTTGCGCATCATTCATACCGTGTCCTAAAGAGAAAAGGGCAGAAGAAACTAATTGTAATTTTTTGAACCACCATTCTGCTTTTGCAGGTTTGGCTCTTTTACAAATATGCAGCGTGATGATGGTTAATATCGAGGCGATAATCATACCAATTAATGGCGCTAATACGATAAAGCAAACAATTGGAATTACTTTTTTGTAAACAATTACATCTTCTCCACCGGCAGAAAAACCACCAGCGTGAGCTAATGCTGCTCCAATAAAACCACCAATTAATGTATGAGAAGAAGAAGAGGGAATACCAAACTTCCATGTTAATAAGTTCCAAGAAATGGCAGCGATAATTCCAGCTAATATTACTTCTAGTGTAATAAAATGCTCGTTAACCGATTTTGCAATCGTATTACCAATCTTAAATTCTCCAATCCAATAGACCGAAATAAAGTAAGCTGCAAAGTTGAATGCTGCTGCCCAAAGTACAGCCTGAAAAGGTGTTAAAACCTTAGTAGCGACAATGGTAGCGATAGAATTTGCCGCATCGTGAAAACCATTTATATAATCAAAAACAAAAGCTAAGACGATAATAGTAATCAATAGGATTCCTGGCGTTGACGTAAGCATGCTCGAAAACGCTGAAAAAAATTCTGTCATAATCTTTTAGATTAAGTTCTGGTTATGAGTGTTTTACCGCTACTGCTTCCAATACATTTGCAACACTTTTACACTTATCTGTTGCAGATTCTAATGAAGATAAAACTTCCTTGTATTTGATGATGTTTTTAACATCAGTTTCGTTTTCGAAAATTTCCTGAACTGCTTTATCAAAAATACGATCCGATTTATTTTCTAATTTATTGATTCGTTCACATATTTCGTAAATACGATTTACGTTTCTCAAATCTTTCAATTGCTCAATTCCCTCTCCGATTAATTGACAAGCCTCTAAGTTAACAGCTGTAATTTTGCGGATAGATTTTGTAATTTTATCTACTTGATAAATATTGATACGATTCGCTGCTCCATTTAAATTATCTGCAACATAATCGATAGATTTTACTAATTGATAAATATCTTCTCTGTCAAAAGGTGTGATAAAGTTTTTGCTTAACTCTAAATTTGTTTTTTGAGTAAGATATTCAATTTTGCTTTCTATCTTAGAAATTTGCGCGATGTAATCTTCGCGTTCTTCAACTGGAGCGTTTACACATTCATGTAACAATTCAGCTAATTTGATTAAACTTTTTGAAGCTTCCTCGAACAAAGGATAGAATACTTTATCCTTCGGAGTAAATAATTTAAAAAATGAGTTTACCGACATTCAATAATGTTTTGAAGTGCAAAATTAATTTTTCTAATGTAAAATTAACATTAAATAAATATTATACGAACGTTTTTATTAAAATATATTGATAATTATATGATATTCAGATTAATTAAAAATACGAAAAGTTATTAGCTTAGAGAAAAATAATATAGGATAAAGTTTTAATAAATTTTGTTGTCAATAGATGTAGATAAGATACTATCACTTATCAAAAATTAGGTTTATTGATAATTTACTTGTTTTGTTATTCTTGAATTAAAATTCTGTAAAATATAGTTTATAATTCTTTAAAAAATTATAAATCAATGTAAAATAAATCCATTATTATTTGTTTTTGTATAAATTATTTGTAGTTTTGCATGCCCAAAAAATGGGTTTAATCCAAATTTAAAAGGAAATTTAATTAGTATGCCAACAATTCAACAATTAGTTAGAAAAGGTAGAAAAAAACTAACCAAGAAGAGTAAATCGGCTGCATTGGAATCATGTCCACAACGCCGCGGTGTTTGTACACGTGTTTACACTACAACTCCTAAAAAACCTAACTCAGCAATGCGTAAAGTTGCTCGTGTTAGATTAACAAACGGGAAAGAAGTTAACGCGTACATCGGTGGTGAAGGTCATAATCTTCAAGAGCACTCGATAGTATTGGTTAGAGGAGGTAGAGTTAAAGATTTACCAGGTGTTCGTTACCACATTGTACGTGGAGCGTTAGATACTGCGGGAGTAAACGGACGTACTCAACGTAGAAGTAAGTATGGAGCGAAACGTCCAAAAGATGCTAAAAAATAAATTTAAGGAAAGATGAGAAAGACAAGAGCTAAAAAAAGACCTTTACTTCCAGATCCTAAATTTAATGATCAGTTAGTAACACGTTTCGTTAACAACTTAATGTATGATGGAAAAAAATCTGTTGCATTTAAAATTTTTTATGATGCATTAGAAATCGTAGATTCTCGTAAAGAAGATGCGGAAAAAACATCATTAGATATTTGGAAAGAAGCATTATCAAACGTAATGCCTCACGTAGAAGTTCGTTCTCGCCGTGTAGGTGGAGCAACATTCCAAATTCCAATGGAAATCCGTCCAGACCGTAAGATTTCAACTGCTATGAAGTGGTTAATTAAATACTCTCGTAATAGAAATGAGAAATCTATGGCTCAAAAATTAGCAGGTGAAATCATTGCTGCTGCTAAAGAAGAAGGATCTGCCGTTAAAAAACGTCAAGATACTCACAAAATGGCTGAAGCAAACAAAGCATTTTCACACTTTAGATTCTAATAGAAATGGCAAGAGATTTAAAATATACAAGAAATATTGGTATCGCAGCGCATATCGACGCTGGGAAAACTACCACTACAGAACGTATCTTATTCTATACAGGAAAGTCTCACAAAATTGGAGAGGTTCACGATGGAGCTTCTACAATGGACTGGATGGAGCAAGAAGCTGAGCGTGGTATTACCATTACTTCTGCGGCAACAACTTGTACTTGGACTTTTCCAACAGAACAAGGTAAGCCATTAGCAGATGCAAAAGGGTACCACTTCAATATTATTGATACTCCTGGTCACGTTGACTTTACTGTAGAGGTAAACCGTTCATTACGTGTATTAGATGGATTAGTATTCTTATTTTCAGCAGTTGATGGTGTTGAGCCTCAATCAGAAACTAACTGGCGTTTAGCTGACAACTACAAAGTTCCACGTATGGGATTTGTTAACAAAATGGATCGTCAAGGATCTAATTTCTTAAATGTATGTCGTCAGGTAAGAGAAATGTTAGGATCTAATGCTGTTCCTATTGTATTACCTATCGGTGAAGAAGCTGATTTCAAAGGTATCGTTGATTTAATCAAAAACCGTGCGATTGTATGGCATGATGAAAACAATGGTTCTACTTTTGATGTTGTAGAAATTCCTGCAGATTTAGTTGACGAAGTTAAACAATACAGAGCTCAATTAATCGAGGAAATCGCTGCTTATGACGAAAACTTATTAGAGAAATTCATGGAAGATGAAAACTCTATTACAGAAGACGAAATTCATGCAGCTTTACGTGCAGCAACATTAGACATGTCTATTATCCCAATGACTTGTGGATCTTCTTTCAAAAATAAAGGAGTTCAGTTCATGCTAGATGCTGTTTGTCGTTATTTACCTGCTCCAACAGATAAAGATGCTATTCACGGTACAGATCCAAAAACAGAAGAGCCTATAACAAGAAAACCTTCTGCAGATGAGCCATTTTCTGCATTAGCGTTTAAAATTGCTACTGATCCTTATGTGGGTCGTTTAGCATTCTTCCGTGCTTATTCTGGTCATTTAGATGCTGGATCTTACGTATTAAATACTCGTTCTGGTAATAAAGAACGTATCTCTCGTATCTTCCAAATGCATGCTGCAAAACAAGAGCCAATCGAATTTATCGAAGCTGGAGATATTGGAGCTGCTGTAGGTTTCAAAGATATCAAAACAGGAGATACTTTATGTGATGAAAAAGCACCTATCGTTTTAGAATCTATGGATTTCCCAGATCCAGTAATTGGTATCGCGGTTGAGCCTAAAACTAAAGCTGATGTTGATAAAATGGGTATGGCTTTAGCTAAATTAGCTGAAGAAGATCCAACATTTACAGTTAGAACTGATGAAGCTTCAGGGCAAACAGTTATTTCTGGAATGGGTGAGTTACACTTAGATATCATTGTTGATCGTTTAAAGCGTGAATTCAAAGTAGAAGTTAACCAAGGAGAGCCTCAAGTAGAGTACAAAGAGTCATTCTCAAGACCAGCTGAACACCGTGAAGTTTACAAAAAACAATCTGGTGGACGTGGTAAATTTGCTGATATCGTTTTCGAAATGGGACCAGCAGATGAAGGAAAAGTAGGTTTAGAATTCGTTTCAGAAATTAAAGGTGGAAACGTTCCTAAAGAATTTATCCCTTCTATTGAGAAAGGTTTCAAAGCTGCAATGAAGAATGGACCTTTAGCAGGATTCGAAATGGATTCGTTAAAAGTTACTTTAAAAGATGGATCTTTCCACCCTGTGGATTCTGACCAATTATCTTTCGAGTTAGCTGCTCAAATGGGTTACAAAGCTGCTGCAAAAGCTGCTGGTGCTCAAATCTTAGAGCCTATCATGAAGTTAGAGGTTTTAACTCCAGAAGAAAACATGGGTGATATTGTAGGTGACTTAAACCGTCGTCGTGGTCAAGTATCAGGAATGGATGATAGAAATAACGCTAAAGTTATTAAAGCTATGGTTCCATTAGCAGAAATGTTCGGATATGTAACTTCATTACGTACATTATCTTCTGGTCGTGCTACATCTACAATGGAATTCGATCACTACGCTCCAGCACCAACAAACGTGTCTGAAGCTGTAATCGCTAAAGCAAAAGGTAACGCTTAATTCAAGAAAAATGAGTCAAAAAATTAGAATAAAATTAAAATCTTACGATTATTCTTTAGTTGATAAATCAGCTGAAAAAATCGTAAAAACTGTAAAAGCTACAGGAGCTGTTGTTAATGGACCAATTCCATTACCAACTCACAAAAGAATCTTTACAGTTTTAAGATCTCCACACGTTAACAAAAAATCTCGCGAGCAATTTCAATTATCAGCTCACAAAAGATTATTAGACATTTATTCTTCTTCATCTAAAACAGTTGATGCTTTAATGAAGTTAGAATTACCTAGTGGTGTTGAAGTAGAAATTAAAGTATAGTTAGCTGTATTTTAAATAAATATAAACCCTGAGACGTGCACATCTCAGGGTTTTTTTATGAGTTGCTATTAAGAATGCTTTGATTGACATTTTTCGCTGTTTGTAAACTTTTGAAAAATAATCAATTGAAAGTTTGTTGTTTACAAATTAATTCATACATTTGCATGCTAATTTTAGAGAAGATCTCTAGTGGTCGAAAGTCCACATTCTCTGAAATATTAAACAAATTATTAACATATTTTAATCAAATGTCAGGTATCATTGGTAAAAAAATCGCGATGACTAGCTTATTTGATGAGAACGGGAAAAATATTCCTGTGACAATCGTAGAGGCTGGGCCATGTGTGGTTACTCAAGTCAGAACCGTAGAGAAAGATGGGTACGTTGCTGCTCAACTTGGTTTCGATGACGCAAAAGAAAAAAACACGACTAATGCTTTAAAAGGTCACTTTAAAAAAGCAGGAACGACTCCAAAGAGAAAGTTAGTTGAGTTTTACGGTGAAGAATTCGTGAACTCTTTAACTCTAGGAGGAGAAGTTAACGTTGAATTATTCAACGAAGGAGAATTTGTAAGTATTACAGGTACTTCAAAAGGAAAAGGTTTCCAAGGTGTTGTTAAACGTCATGGTTTCGGTGGGGTAGGTCAAGCTACACACGGTCAACATAACCGTTTAAGAGCTCCAGGTTCTATCGGTGCTGGTTCAGATCCATCTCGTGTATTCAAAGGAATGCGTATGGCTGGAAGAATGGGTGGTAAACAAGTTACTGTTCAGAACTTAAAAGTACTTAAAGTGGATACTGAGAAAAATCTTTTAATTGTTAAAGGTGCTATCCCAGGTCCTAAAAATTCATACGTAATCGTTAGAAGATGGAAGTAGTAGTATTAAACATCAAAGGTCAAGAAACTGGAAGAACAGTATCTTTAGACGAGGCAGTTTTCGGAATTGAGCCTTCTACACACACAGTGTACTTAGAAGTTAAACAATATTTAGCAGCTCAACGCCAAGGAACGCACAAAGCAAAAGAAAGAGCTGAGATTGCGGGATCAACTCGTAAAATCAAAAAGCAAAAAGGAACAGGTACAGCTCGTGCTGGTTCTATCAAATCTCCAGTGTTTAGAGGAGGAGGTAGAGTTTTCGGACCACGTCCAAGAAACTACTCTTTCAAATTAAACAAAGCACAAAAGAGATTAGCTAAAAAATCAGTTTTATCACAAAAGTTAGCTGAGAATGAAATCAAAGTTGTTGAAAACTTTTCTTTCGAAGCTCCAAGAACTAAAGAGTTCAAAACTGTTTTAACTGATTTAGGATTAGAGAACACAAAATCATTATTCGTATTAGGTGAATCTAATAGCAATGTATATTTATCTTCTCGTAACTTACAAAAAGTTAAAGTTGTTACAACTGAGGAATTAAATGTATTTGATTTAATCAATGCTTCTCAAATCGTATTTTTAGAAGGTTCTTTAGCAACAGTTCAAGAAAATTTAACAAAATAAGACGAAGAAAATGGGAATCATAATTAAACCAGTAATTTCAGAAAAAGCAACTAATAACAGTGAGTTGTTAGGGCAATATTCGTTTTATGTAGACACAAAAGCTAACAAAATTCAAATTAAAGAAGCTGTAGAAAAAACTTACGGTGTATCTGTAGTTTCTGTTAGTACTTTAGTATCTGCTCCAAAAGTAAAAACTCGTTACACAAAAACAGGTTTTCAAACTGGAAAAACAAATAAGTTGAAAAAAGCGATCGTTAGCTTAGCTGAAGGTCAAGAAATAGAGTTGTTCGGATAATTTAAGAATTAAAAAATGTCAGTAAGAAAATTAAAACCTATCACCCCGGGACAACGTTTTAGAGTGGTTAATGAATTTGCGGCAGTAGATAAAAATGCTAAGCCAGAAAAGACATTAGTTGAAGGAAAATCTAAATCGGGTGGACGTAACAACACTGGTAAAATGACAATGCGTTATATCGGTGGTGGACACAAACAAAAATATCGTATCATCGACTTCAAACGTGATAAAGAAGGTGCTGCAACTGTAGAATCTGTACAATACGATCCAAACAGAACTGCATTCATCGCTTTATTATCTTACGAAGATGGTGAAAAACGTTACATTATTGCTCAAAATGGTTTGAAAGCTGGACAAGTAATTGTTTCAGGTGAAAACGTAGAACCAGAAGTAGGTAATGCTATGAAGCTTAAAAATATGCCATTAGGTACAGTAATCTCTTGTATTGAATTACGTCCAGGGCAAGGAGCAGTTATGGCAAGAAGTGCAGGTACTTATGCTCAATTAGTTGCGCGTGATGGTAAATATGCTATCGTTAAGTTACCAAGTGGTGAATCAAGAATGATTTTAGTGGAGTGTAAAGCAACAGTAGGTGTTGTTTCTAACACAGACCATCAGTTAGAAGTTTCTGGTAAAGCTGGTCGTTCTAGATGGCAAGGTCGTCGTCCAAGAACTCGTCCAATGGTTATGAACCCTGTAGATCACCCAATGGGTGGTGGTGAAGGTCGTGCGACAGGAGGTATCCCTCGTTCTCGTAACGGTATTCCAGCGAAAGGTTACAAAACTCGTGACAAGAAGAAAGCGTCTAACAAATATATTGTTGAAAGAAGAAAAAAATAATTTATGGCACGTTCATTAAAAAAAGGACCATTCATCCACTATAAATTAGAAAAGAAAGTTCTTGCTAACGTAGAAAGCGGTAGCAAAAACGTGATCAAAACATGGTCAAGAGCATCAATGATTTCTCCTGATTTTGTTGGTCAAACAATCGCAGTACACAACGGAAAGCAATTTATTCCTGTTTATGTTACTGAGAATATGGTAGGTCATAAATTAGGTGAGTTCGCTCCTACACGTACTTTTAGAGGTCATGCCGGAGCTAAAAACAAAGGAAAAAAATAGTAAAGGGCCATGGGATCTAGAAAAAGATTAAGTAACGAAAGAATCAAAGAAGCTAACAAGCAGGTAGCTTTTGCGAAATTAAATAATGTTCCTACTTCTCCTCGTAAGATGAGATTAGTAGTAGATATTATCCGTGGAGTTGAAATTCAAAAAGCTTTAGGTATTTTAAAATATACTAAAAACCACGCTTCAATCCGTTTAGAGAAATTGTTATTAAGCGCTATCGCTAACTGGCAAATCAAAAATGAAGGAGCTGATGTTGAAGAAGCTGGATTATATGTTAAAGAAATCTCTGTTGATAGTGCACGTCAATTAAAAAGAATTCGTACTGCACCTCAAGGTAGAGCACATAGAATCAGAAAACGTTCAAACCATGTAACTTTGGTTTTAGGAACTAAAGAAGATAAACAAAAAGTACAAGATTAAGAATATGGGACAAAAAACTAATCCAATCGGAAATCGTTTAGGAATCATCAGAGGATGGGATTCTAACTGGTACGGTGGAAATGATTACGGTGATAAAATTGCAGAAGATGCAAAAATTCGTACTTATTTAAGAGCACGTTTGTCTAAAGCCGGAGTTTCTCGTATTTACATCGATCGTACTTTAAAATTAGTTACAGTAACTGTAACTACTGCTCGTCCAGGTATCATTATTGGTAAAGGTGGACAAGAAGTTGACAAATTAAAAGAAGAGTTAAAGAAAATCACTGGTAAAGAGGTTCAAATTAACATCTTCGAAATTAAGAGACCAGAATTAGATGCAATCTTAGTAGGGGATAGTATCGCTCGTCAAATTGAGAATCGTATTTCTTACCGTCGTGCTATTAAAATGGCAATTCAATCAGCAATGAGAATGAACGCAGAAGGAATCAAAGTTCAAATCTCTGGTCGTTTAAACGGTGCAGAGATGGCACGTTCTGAAACTTATAAAGATGGACGTATTCCTTTGTCTACATTCCGTGCAGACATTGATTACCACATTTCAGAAGCTCATACAACTTATGGTCGTTTAGGGATCAAAGTATGGATCATGAAAGGTGAGGTATATGGTAAGAGAGAATTATCTCCTTTAGTTGGATTACAGAAAAAACAAAAAAAATCTGACAACAACAGAAAGGGAGGTGAAAGATCTAATAATAGAAAGCGATAATTTAGTTTAACAACTAACATAAAGAATTAAGTAGATATGTTATCACCGAGAAGAGTAAAGTTTAGAAAAACCCAAAAAGGTAAGATGAAAGGTGTTTCTCACAGAGGAACTCAATTAGCTTACGGGACTTTCGGGATCAAATCTTTAGACGAAGCGTTTATTACAGCACGTCAAATCGAGGCAGCTCGTATTGCTGCAACTCGTTTCATGAAGAGAGAGGGTCAATTATGGATTAAAATATTTCCAGATAAACCAATTACTAAGAAACCAGCAGAGGTACGTATGGGTAAAGGTAAAGGTGCACCAGAATATTGGGTAGCTCCTGTACAACCAGGTCGTGTCTTATTCGAAGTAGGAGGTGTGCCAGTAGAGGTTGCAACTGAAGCATTGCGTTTAGCAGCTCAGAAGTTACCTGTTAAGACTAAGTTTATCGTTGCACGTGATTTCCAAAATTAATAATTTCAAAAATTAAGAAAAAATGAAAGCAGCAGATATTAGAAATCTAAGTGTTGAGGAGTTACAAGCTAAAATAGCTGAAGAACAAGCGAACTACGATCAATTAAAATTGACAAACGCTGTTTCTCCTGTAGCAAATCCAATCGGTATTAGAGACTTACGCAGAACAATTGCTCGTTTGAATACCGTGTTAAACGAAAAACAATCATAACAGTAATCTGTAACTGATGGAAAGAAAATTAAGAAAAGAAAGAGTAGGTTTAGTTACATCAAACAAAATGGAAAAAACCATTGTTGTAGCTGAAACTAAGAAGCAAAAGCACCCATTCTATGGGAAATTCGTTTTAAAAACGAAGAAATATACAGCGCACGACGAAAATAACGAGTGTAACGAAGGTGACACAGTGCGTATCATGGAGACTCGTCCTTTGTCTAAAAACAAAAGATGGAGATTAGTAGAAATCATTGAAAGAGCTAAATAAGATAAGTTATGTTACAACAAGAATCTAGATTAAAAGTTGCAGATAACACAGGAGCTCGTGAAGCATTAGTAATCCGCGTTTTAGGTGGTACTAAAAGAAGATACGCATCAGTAGGTGACAAAATCGTAGTTGCGATCAAAGAAGCTACACCTTCAGGAAACGTTAAAAAAGGTGCTGTATCAAAAGCTGTTGTAGTTAGAACTAAAAAAGAAGTTCGTAGAAAAGACGGTTCATATATCCGTTTCGACGATAATGCATGTGTATTATTGAACACTCAAGGAGAAATGCGTGGTACTCGTGTATTCGGTCCAGTTGCTCGTGAGTTACGTGATAAAGAATATATGAAAATTGTATCATTAGCCCCAGAGGTATTATAATAGAACAACATGGCAAAGTTAAAAATTAAAAAAGGAGACAAAGTAGTCGTATTATCAGGATCTAACAAAGGTCAAACTGGTACTGTGTTACGCGTATTCCCTGACAAAGCTAAAGCTATCGTTGAAGGGGTTAATATTGCAAAAAAACGTGTAAAGCCAAGCGCACAAAATCCACAAGGTGGAGTTGTTGAAAAAGAAGCTCAAATCTATTTATGTAAATTGGCTTTAGTAGATCCAGAAACTGGGAAAGCAACGAAAGTAGCGATCAAAGAAGAAGGAGGGAAAAAAGTAAGAATTGCTAAAAAATCAGGAAAAGCTATCTAAGATGAGTACAACAACATACACACCTCGTCCGCAGGTTAAATATAAAGAAGAGATTGTAGCTGCTCTTAAAGAAGAGTTCGGATACAAATCTATTATGCAAGTTCCTAAATTAGAGAAAATTGTTTTATCTCAAGGTTTAGGTGCTGCTACAGCTGACAAAAAAATCGTTGATTACGCTATCGAAGAGTTAGAATTAATCACTGGTCAAAAAGCAGTAGGAACAATTTCTAAGAAAGATGAAGCAGCTTTCAAATTACGTAAAGGAATGCCAATTGGGGCTAAAGTAACTTTACGTGGTGAGAAAATGTATGAATTCTTAGACCGTTTAGTATCTGCAGCTTTACCACGTGTACGTGATTTTAGCGGTATTTCTTCTACAGGTTTCGACGGTAGAGGTAACTATAACTTAGGTATCAAAGAACAAATTATCTTCCCAGAAATTAATATTGATAAAATCAAGAAAATTCAAGGTTTAGATATTACCTTTGTAACTTCAGCGAACACAGATAAAGAAGCTAAAGCTTTATTATCTAAATTCGGATTACCATTTACTAAAGAAAAATAAGAAGTCATGGCTAAAGAATCAATGAAAGCGCGTGAGCGCAAAAGAGAAGCATTAGTTGCTAAATATGCTGCGAAACGTCAAGCTTTATTAGAAGCTGGTGACTACGAAGCATTACAAAAATTACCTAAAAACGCTTCTCCTGTACGTTTACACAACCGTTGTAAATTAACAGGTCGTCCAAGAGGATACATGAGAACTTTCGGGATCTCTCGTGTAACTTTCCGCGAAATGGCGAACGAAGGGTTAATCCCAGGTGTTAAAAAAGCGTCTTGGTAATTTACCAATAGCTTTAGAAATATTAAATCCTTACTCTTTATTGAGTAAGGATTTTTTTGTTTTTGTAAGGTTTATATTTCTTTGATCAATTCCCTAAAATCAGCTATGTAATTTGGCTGAAGACAAAAATCTGAATTGTTGTAAATTTTATAATTTAAACCAGCATGTTTTGCTGAATTAATTCCGGTGAGTGAATCTTCGATAACTAAAACTTCTTCCTTTTGCTTTTCGCATAATGATAAAGCTTTTAAATAAGGTTCTGCATTTGGTTTGCCTTTTGAAACATCATCTGCTGAAATAGTGTGATCAAAATAGGAATGAAGTTTTAATTGTTGAAAAGCATACTTAATTTGTCTTCTAGAGGAATTGGAAACAAGAACAATTTGAATTTGATTGGCTTTTAAATGTTCCAACATCTCAGCAACGTGGTCATTTAATTGTACAAACTGATGAAAGTTTTCGACATAAAATTTTTCTGTCCAATCGATTATTTCCTCGTACAAATGATTTGTAAAGCGTTGCTGATTTTCTAACATCAATTGGATTGCTTCATTTGTTGTGAAATTCATTCCGTCATTTTCTACCAAACATATCGTATCCAACCGATATATTTTAATGACTTCATCAAACATCAGCTCCCATAATTGTTGACTATTTACGATTACCCCATCAAAATCAAAAAAGATGGCATTTATTTTCTTTCCCATGTGATATTTTCATAAGATGCATTCCAAAACTGAAATTCTAATTCGCTTGCTTTGACAAAAGCTTCTAGCATTTGTTCTTTTATTTTTTCAGTTGCTCCTTCTGCAATCTTATCAACATAACTTTTCGCTTTTTTTACACCTTCACCAAATTCATCTCCACTATAGGTCTCAATCCATTTTTGATATGGATTATTTTCTTTTGTTTGATTTTTGATGATTTCATCACCAACTTCTTTATAAATCCAAAAGCAAGGCAAAACAGCAGCTAATGCAATTTCAATAGGTTCGAATGCAGCTGTACTTTTTAAGAAATGTGAATAATGGTGACAAACAGGTTGTGTTTCGATGATGATGTTTTGCGATAATCCAAAATCCTCAAAATAGGATTCGTGTAAAGCACGTTCAACAATTAATGCATTTTTTCCGAATTCGAAAAAGTCAATGGCTTGTTGATTGTCTTCAGATTTTGATCCAATGGCAGCTAATACTCGCCCAAAATGTTCCAAATATTTTGCATCTTGTAACATGTAAAACTGAAATTTCTCTATTGGTAATGACCCATTTTGCAATTCAATTATAAAAGGCATATTTAGAATATCATTGTAAATAGGCGCGATGGTTTCCCAAGCTTTAGTTGTGAATGTCATAGGTTTTTAATTTTTGTGGATTAAATAAATGATTAAGAGGTCCATTTCCTTTTCCAATTGTTAGGTCTTTACTTCCTAATATTGCTTGTTCAACATATTCTTGTGCTAGTTGTACACTTTGTGTGAGTGAAACCCCCAAAGCTAAATTACACGCAATTGCAGAAGATAGTGTGCAGCCTGAACCATGCGTATTTTTTGTCTCTATTTTTTGAGAGGTATAACTTTGTACAGGTTGTTCTTTTTGAAATAAATAACTGATAATTTTTTCTTGCTGAAGATGTCCGCCTTTTAATAAAAGATTCTGACAACCTAAATTTAAAATCGTTTCTCCATAAGAAAGCATCAATTCAGCAGAATCAATTTTATGATTTACCAAAATACTTGCTTCATCAAGATTTGGCGTGATAAGCGTGGCCAAAGGAAAAAGCTTTTCTATGCAAGCTTCAAGTGTTTCTTCTTTGATTAACCGATGTCCACTTGTCGCAACCATGACAGGGTCATAAACAATCGGTCTATTGTAATTTTTTAATTCCTCTGAAATGATATGAACCAATTCAACACTATGAACCATTCCAATTTTTATTGCATCAGGATAAATATCCTCTAATATGGATTGAATTTGTTCACGAATTGCTTGTGCAGGAATTTCGTAAATATTTTGTACGCCTTGTGTATTTTGAACAGGCAAGGCTGTCAATACATTTGTTGCATAACAGCCATGAGCGGAAATTGTTTTGGTATCAGCTTGTATGCCAGCGCCACCGCTTCCGTCAAATCCGGCAATTGTTAAGACACTATATGCTTTTTGGATGGTATTCATTTTCGTTAATAATTTGTTTTAAAATTTGGGCAGATTTTTTTGGATTTTTGCTTCCGCAAATTGCAGAAACAATTGCAACACTATCTGCACCGGCTTGTATGATTTTAGCAATATTACTTTCATTAATTCCGCCAATTGCAATCAATGGTTTTGATGTTTTAGTTTTCAAAAATTTTAATCCTTCAAAACCCCATTCAGTAATCGTATTGGTTTTTGTTGGAGTCGAAAATATTGGACTTACCCCTAAATGATGTACATATTTCATTTCATCATCATTCAACTGTTTGATAATTTCTAAAGACCAACCAATATTTTTTAGAGCTTGTGCATTTTTGTGAATTTCAGAAGGTAATATATCTGACTGCCCGACATGTATTCCCCAAGGGTTAACAGCGGTTGCGACTTCTAATGAATCGTTAATAATCAAAGGGATATTGTAGTGGTCCGTAATTTTTTTTAATATTGTAGCTTTTGAAATATACTCGCTGACAGTGCAATTTTTTTCCCGAAGCTGAATGATATCAACCCCACCTATAATTGCTTGCTCTGCAACATCTAACCAATGAAGATGCGTACAATCTTTTTCAGAAATAACTAAATACAAAGGATAAGGAAAAGTTGGATTAATCTTCATAAACTGAGATTTTCAAATTTGTTTGAATTTCTTCTGCAGATATATGGTATAACGTGTCATACAAATTCATTTGTAAGGTTCCTGGGCCATTACTTTTTTTCTGTGCCAATTCACCTGCTAAACTAAATATGGCCATGCCGCTAACCGTTTCGAGGAAAGGATTTTTATTAAGGCCAATAAAAGCACCGATGCTAGCTGTTGCTGAACAACCTAAACCAGTAACTTTAGTCATCAATTCATGACCATTTTTAATTTCAATTATCGGATTGTTGGATACAATAAAATCTGAAGCACCTGAAATGCAAACAACAGATCCAATTTTCTGGTTTAAATTGTGTGCTGCTTTTATCGCTTGATTACTTTGATGTGTACTGTCGACTCCTTTTCCCTGAACAGCTTCGAAGGTATCTAAAGTTAAAATTTCTGAAGCATTTCCTCTTATGACAGTAGGATGATAGCGAAGCAGTTCTTTTATAAGTTCATTTCTGAAAGTTGAAATTCCAGCTCCAACAGGGTCTAATACCCAAGGTTTATTCAGTTGATCTGCTTTTTTTGCTGCAATTAGCATGCTTTCTGCCCAATAATCATCAAGAGTTCCGATATTGATGACTAATGCATTTGAGATTTTGACGATATTTTCCACTTCTTTGTGTGCATGTATCATAACAGGCGATGCTCCAATTGCCAAAAGAGCATTTGCAGTATTGTTCATCACCACAAAATTGGTGATGTTGTGAACAAGCGGATTTTTTGTCCGGACAGCATGTAAATTTTGAATAATTAGATTTTCCATTAATTGATAATTTTTTAGATGAAACAATTAATGGCTAAAGAGGATTTTCTTTGAAAATAAAGCGTTGCAAATATTAAATAATTGCATAGATATTGCTTTTCCCTACGTCGGTGTTAACCGTATCAGGTTCAAAGGGACTCTCTCAATTCTTTTCAGAATACCCCTAAAGCCAAATCAAATTTATATAAATTGTTTTGACTTTCAGCTATTTTTTAAGAATAAAAATAGAAGATTACATCAAGAATTAATTGTTGAGATCGATTAAAATGATAAATAAATATAAAGATTGAGTTTCATGTTTTATCTTAATTCCTAGTTATAAAACGATTAAAAATAAATTATTTAGATTAATAGTTTGTAATTAAAAAATATGCAATATATTTGCAACCCAAATGCATAGTGCATTTTGGTAAAAGTTTAATTTTAAAAGTAGTGCTTACGCGCTATACTATAGAATTATTTATGTATACAGATCCAATTTCAGATTTTCTAACTCGCGTTAGAAATGCAATGATGGCAGGACACAAAGTAGTGGAAATCCCTGCATCTAAAATTAAAAAAGAGATCACTAAGATCTTATTTGAACAAGGTTACATCTTGAACTACAAATTCGAAGGACAAGATCAACCTCAAGGAACAATCAAAATCGCTTTAAAGTACGACAAAGTTACGAAAGAGCCAGCTATCCGTAAAATCAAAAGAGCTTCAACTCCAGGTTTACGTCAATACGCAGGATCTAAAGAATTACCTCGTGTATTAAACGGTTTAGGTGTTGCTATCATCTCAACTTCTAAAGGTGTGATGACAGACAAACAAGCTCGTCAAGAGAATGTAGGTGGTGAAGTTTTATGTTTTGTTTATTAATCTTTTAAAAAATTAAGAAATTATGTCAAGAATAGGACACGCACATATCAACATCCCTGCTGCAGCAACTGTTGAATTTAAAGATAACGTAGTTACTGTAAAAGGTAGCAACATTACAATGACAAGAGAGTTAAAAGAAGGATTTGATGTAACGATCGAAGACGGAGTTTTAACTGTAGTTCGTCCAAACGATTCTAAAGATAACAAAGCTTTACATGGTTTATACCGTTCATTAATCAATAACATGATTACTGGTGTAACAGAAGGTTTCAAAAAACAATTAGAATTAGTTGGTGTTGGTTATAGAGCATCTAACAACGGACAAAAATTAGATTTGTCATTAGGTTTCTCTCACAATATCGTTATTGAATTACCTACAGAAATTAAAGTTGAAACTTTAACAGAAAAAGGTAAAAACCCAATTATTACATTATCATCTCATGATAATCAATTATTAGGAATGATCGTAGCGAAAATTCGTTCTTACCGTAAGCCAGAGCCTTACAAAGGAAAAGGAATTAAATTCGTAGGAGAAATTATTAGAAGAAAAGCAGGTAAATCTGCATAAAAATCATTGAAAAATGGCATTATCTAAAGTAGAAAAAAGACAAAAAATAAAAAGACGCGTGCGTCGAAATATTTTTGGAACAGAAACTAAACCTCGTTTATCAGTTTACCGTTCTAACAAAGAAATTTACGCTCAAATTATTGACGATAACAATGGAGTAACTTTAGCTTCTGCATCATCTCGTGAAAAAGGTGTTGCTGAAGGTACAAAAACTGAAGTATCTACATCTGTTGGTAAAGCTTTAGCTGCAAAAGCTATCGCAAAAGGAATTGAAACTGTAGTTTTTGACCGTAACGGTTTCGTGTATCATGGTAGAATCAAAGCTTTAGCTGAAGGAGCTAGAGAAGGTGGATTAAAATTCTAAAAAAGAGAAAGAAATTATGTTAGGATTTAAAAACGTAGAAAGAGTAAAACCAACAGGATTAGATTTAAAAGATCGTTTAGTTGGAGTACAACGTGTTACTAAAGTAACAAAAGGAGGTAGAGCATTCGGATTCTCTGCTATTGTTGTAGTAGGAGATGGTAATGGTGTTGTAGGTTACGGTTTAGGGAAATCTAAAGATGTAGCTTCTGCAATCGCTAAAGCAATCGAAGATGCTAAGAAAAACTTAGTACGTGTTCCATTATTTAACAACACAATTCCTCACGAACAAGAAGCTCGTTTCGGTGGTGCGCAAGTATTCATCCGTCCAGCATCAAAAGGTACAGGGGTAATTGCAGGTGGTACAGTACGTGCGGTATTAGAGTCAGTTGGTGTACATGATGTATTGTCAAAATCTAAAGGTTCTTCTAACCCTCACAATGCAGTAAAAGCTACTTTCCGTGCTTTATTAAGCTTACGTTCTGTAGAAACTATTGCACGCCAAAGAGGTATTTCTGTAACTAAAGTATTCAACGGTTAAAAAAAAGTAAAATGAGCAAAGTAAGAGTTAAACAAACACGTAGTGCAATCAACCGTGATAAATCTCAAAAAGCTACATTAGTTGCTTTAGGTTTAAAAAAGTTGAATCAAGTTGTTGAGCACGAATCAACTCCTCAAATTGAAGGAATGATCCGTAAAATCTCACACTTAGTAGTAGTAGAAAGAGCTTAATCGCTTTTAACCTTTTAAAAATTATTAAAAATGAATTTAAGTAATTTAAAACCAGCTGCTGGTTCAGTACAAAATAAATTCCGTAAAGGTAGAGGTGAAGGTAGTGGAAACGGTTTGACAGCAGGTCGTGGACACAAAGGTGCTAAATCTCGTTCTGGTTATTCAAGAAAAATCGGTTTCGAAGGTGGACAAATGCCTTTACAAAGACGTTTACCTAAATTTGGTTTCAAAAACATCAACAGAGTTGAGTACACAGGAATCAATTTAGATACAATTCAACAATTAGTTGATAACAACAAAATTACAGATACTTTAAATAAAGAAACATTAGTTCAGTTAGGATTAGCTCACAAAAATGACTTAGTTAAAATCTTAGGTCGTGGTGAGTTAAAAGCTACTGTTAATGTTACTGCTGATAAATTCACTCAAACAGCTCAAGAGGCTATTGAGAAAGCAGGAGGTAAAGTAGAATTAGTTAACGCTTAAGAATATATTTTATAGATGAAAGGGTTTATACAGACCATAAAAAATATCTGGAGCATAAAAGAATTGAAGGATAAGTTACTTGTAACTATCCTTCTATTGTTGGTTTATAGATTCGGTTCTCATATTCCACTTCCAGGTGTCGATATTAACGAGGTTAATCGTTTTGTTGCAGACCAAGAAAATGCAAATTCAGGAATTTTAGGATTATTAAACTCTTTTACCGGAGGTTCTTTTAAGAGAGCTTCCGTATTTGCGTTAGGAATTATGCCTTATATCTCTGCTTCGATTGTTGTACAATTGATGGGATTAGCAGTACCTTACATCCAAAAACTACAAAAAGAAGGAGAAAGCGGACGTAACAAAGTAAATCAAATTACGAGATGGTTGACAATCGGGATTTGTTTGGTGCAAGCACCAGCATACCTTACATTGGTAACTTCTCAAATTTTACCTTACGATCCAACTTCTTCATATGCTATCTATGTAATTCCTCCAACCAACTTTTGGTTCTGGTTCCCTTCAACAATCATTTTGATTACAGGGACAATCTTTGCCATGTGGATGGGTGAAAAAATTACTGACAAAGGTATAGGTAATGGTATTTCAATCTTAATTATGGTTGGTATCCTAGCCGACTTACCAAAAGCAATATTTAATGCATTTGAAGTAGACCCTTCAAACGGTATTTTCTTCTTGATAGAAATGTTAGGGTTAATCCTAGTTATTGCAATGTGTATTATGATTGTTGCAGCGGTGCGTAAAGTACCAGTACAATATGTAAGAAGAGCGCAAACTTCAAGTAGTTCATATATGAGATCAGTTACAGACTCTGTACGTTCATATATTCCACTTAAAGTAAATGCAGCAGGTGTAATGCCTATTATCTTCGCACAAGCAATTATGTTTTTACCAGGAACATTGGCAAACTATTTCCTAGATGAAGGAAGTCCAGTAAAAGCATTCTTCGCGAAAATGGCAGATCCATTTACGTGGGAATACAATTTGATCTTCGGATTACTAATTATTATCTTCACCTATTTCTATACTGCGATCACAATCCCAGTAAACCAAATGGCAGAAGATCTTAAACGTAACGGAGGAATCATCCCTGGAATCCGTCCTGGAAAAGAAACTGCAAATTTTTTAGACGAAATTTTATCAAAAATTACGTTACCTGGAGCAATTTTACTAACTTTGCTTGCTGTTTTGCCAGCGATTGTAAAATTATTAGGTGTAGAACAGAGCTTAGCAATGTTCTTTGGAGGTACATCAATGTTAATTATGGTGGGAGTTATCTTAGATACTGTACAACAAATTAATACATATTTATTAAATCACCGTTACGATGGTTTAATGTCTTCAGGTAGAACTTCAAGAGATATCTAATAAGATTTTATTAAAAAGATTTATGGCTAAACAAAAACATATTGAACAAGACGGTACGATTACAGAAGCATTATCAAATGCAATGTTCCGTGTCGAATTAGAAAATGGACATGTTGTAACATGTAACATATCTGGTAAAATGCGTATGCACTATATCAAATTATTACCAGGTGATAGAGTTAAAATAGAGATGTCTCCTTACGATTTAACGAAAGGTAGAATATCTTACAGATACTAAAAGAAATAATAACGACTGGTGGTAGAGTTAATGTAGATACGTTAACTCTATCGGATTATAAATAAATTTACAAAGATGAAAATTAGAGCATCCATTAAAAAGAGAAGTGCTGACTGTAAAATTGTGCGTCGTAAAGGACGTTTGTATGTGATCAACAAAAAGAATCCTAAGTTTAAACAAAGACAAGGTTAATTATTTAGAATTATGGCAAGAATTTCAGGTGTAGATTTACCTAAAAACAAAAGAGGGGTAATCGGACTTACATACATTTACGGGATCGGAAGAAGCAGTGCTTCTAAAATCTTATCTGAAAATAACATTTCAGAAGATACAAAAGTTAGCGAATGGACTGATGAAGAAATCAACGCAATCCGTGCATCGATCAATGAAACTTTCAAAGTAGAAGGTGAATTAAGATCAGAAATCCAATTAAACATCAAACGTTTAATGGATATCGGATGTCAAAGAGGTATTCGTCACAGATTAGGTTTACCATTACGTGGTCAAAGAACAAAAAATAACTCACGTACAAGAAAAGGTAAAAAGAAAACAGTTGCTAACAAGAAAAAAGCCACTAAATAATAAATAGGATCATGGCAAAAAATCAGAAAGTAGTAAAGAAAAGAAAAGTAGTTATTGAAGCTACTGGACAAGCTCATATTCAAGCATCGTTTAACAACGTTATCGTTACTTTAACAAACAAAAACGGTGAAGTTATCTCTTGGTCTTCAGCAGGTAAAATGGGATTCCGTGGATCTAAAAAGAACACTCCTTACGCTGCTCAAGTAGCTGCTCAAGATGCAACAACAGTTGCATACGAAGCAGGATTAAGAAGAGTAAAAGTATTCGTGAAAGGACCAGGTCAAGGTCGTGAATCTGCTATTAGAACAATTCATAACGGTGGTATCGAGGTTTCTGAAATCGTTGATGTTACTCCATTACCACACAATGGATGTCGTCCACCTAAAAAGAGAAGAGTATAATCATTTTTCTCAATTTAATTATTTAATATATTTAATAGTAACAAATCATGGCAAGATATACAGGACCAAAAACTAAAATTGCAAGAAAATTTGGACAACCAATTTTCGGTGACGATAAATCTTTTGAGAAAAAGAAATATCCTCCAGGGCAACACGGACCTAACAAAAGAAGAGCTAAAAAATCAGAATACGCTATTCAGTTAACTGAAAAACAAAAAGCAAAATATACTTACGGTATTTTAGAGCGTCAATTTGCTAACTTATACAAAAAAGCAAATGCTTCTAAAGGAATTACAGGTGAAGTATTATTACAATTATGTGAATCTCGTTTAGATAACGTAGTTTACCGTTTAGGTATCGCAAACTCACGTAGTGCTGCACGTCAATTAGTATCTCACAAACACGTAACTGTAAACGGAGAAATCGTGAACATCCCTTCTTACCAATTAAAAGCTGGTGATGTAATCGCTGTTAGAGAAAAATCTAAATCTTTAACTGCAATCACAAACTCTTTACACGCACGTAGCGAGTACGATTGGTTAATTTGGAACGACGAACAAAAATCAGGAACTTTCACAAAAGCTCCAGAAAGAGTTCAAATTCCAGAAGATATTAAAGAGCAATTAATCGTCGAGTTATATTCTAAATAAACCTTAAAATCAGACTAATAAAATGACTATTTTAAATTTCATCAAACCTGACAAAGTAATCTTAGTAGAGTCTGACTCTAAATTCGGACAATTCGAGTTCCGTCCATTAGAGCCAGGATACGGGATTACAGTTGGAAATGCTCTACGTAGAGTGTTACTTTCTTCATTAGAAGGATATGCGATCACTTCAATCAAAATTGAAGGAGTTGAGCACGAATTTTCAACTATTCCAGGAGTAGTGGAAGATGTTACAGAGATCATTTTAAATCTGAAAAAGGTTCGTTTTAAGAAACAAATTGATGAATCAGATGCTGAAACTGTAACTGCTACTATCTCAGGGCAAGATCAATTAACAGCAGGTGATTTAGGGAAATTTATTTCTGGATTCCAAGTTTTAAACCCTGAATTAGTTATCGCTAACTTAGACGCTAAAGTAAACGTAACAATTACATTTACAATCGAAAAAGGTAGAGGATACGTACCAGCTGATGAGAATAAAAAGGCTTCTGCGCCAATCGGTACTATAGCAATTGACTCAATTTACACTCCAATTAAGAATGTAAAATACGCAATTGAAAACTATCGTGTAGAACAAAAAACTGACTACGAAAAATTAGTTTTTGAAATTACAACAGATGGTTCTATAACACCTCAAGATGCTTTAACTGAAGCAGCTAAAATCTTAATTCACCACTTTATGTTATTCTCAGATGAGAGAATTACATTAGAAGCGGAAGAAGTTGCATCTGGTGAAACTTATGATGAAGAAGCATTACATATGCGCCAATTATTGAAAACAAAATTGGTAGATATGGATTTATCAGTAAGAGCATTAAATTGTTTAAAAGCAGCTGAAGTTGAAACATTAGGCGAATTAGTTTCTTTCGCTAAGTCTGACTTAATGAAATTCAGAAACTTTGGTAAGAAATCTCTTACAGAGTTAGAAGAATTGGTGGACAGCAAAGGTCTTAACTTTGGAATGGACATCGTAAAATATAAGTTAGACGTAGAATAATTTTATTAAAAAATGAGACACGGAAAAAAATTTAACCATTTAGGTAGAACTGCCTCTCATAGAAGAGCTTTATTATCTAATTTAGCTATAGCGTTGATTACTCACAAGAGAATTAACACAACAGTAGCAAAGGCTAAAGCATTACAAACATATGTTGAGCCTTTATTGACAAAGTCTAAAACAGACGATACTAACAACCGTCGCGTTGTATTTTCATACTTACAAGATAAAGAAGCTGTAACTGAATTATTCAGAACTGTAGCTCCTAAAATTGCAAATCGCCCAGGAGGATACACTCGTATCATCAAAACTGGATTCCGTTTAGGTGACGGTGCTGATACTGCAATGATCGAGTTAGTAGATTTCAATGATATCTACACTAACGCGAAAGTAGAGAAAAAAGCAACTACACGTCGTAGTAAAAAAAGTACTAAAACAGAAGAAGCTGCACCAGCTGCTGAAACTGAAAGTACAGAAGAAGCATAATCTATTCGATTATATAGTAAAAGCCTCCCAATTTGGGAGGCTTTTTTTGTATTTATTAATTATGACAATTTGTAATACTTTATAATTTTCTAGATTGACAATAAATTCTTTTCAATCATCTAATTTTCTAGATATGATTGTTTTAAAATCTTAATGTTAAAAAATCAACTAAAATCCTTATTTTTGGATTGATTTTGGCAATAAACCAACTATCAAACATAAAATTGATATGAAAAAATTACTATTCATGATGGCTGTCGCAATGGCAGTTGTTTCATGTAAAAAAGATGATAAAGTCGTAGGAAAAGATAAAGACGGAAAAGAATTAATTGTGAATGAAAAAGGTGATACAGTTGCCAAAACGGAAACAACAGATTCTTTGAATGTTGCTGAAACGCTTGCTGAACCAGAAGTTGTAGCAATAACAAAAGGTGCAGATGACAAATATGCTTACAAATACAATTTGGAGATAGGAAAGACTTATCCAATGACGTTGGGAATCAAAACAACTCACACGGCTTCGGATGGGAAACAATCTCAAAAAATGTCAAGCGAAAGTAAAAAACAAATTGATTATACGGTAAAAGATTTCAAAGATGGTGTGTATACATTAGAAGTGAAATCTAAACAATATAGCGAGAAAATGACAGATCCTTCGGGAAAATCAATTTCGTATGACACAAATGCTGCGAAACCAGCGAACAAAGATATTGCGGTTTCTTGGTCGATTTACAAAGCGATGACAGGAAAAACGTATACAATGAAAGTTGATCAGAAAGGAAAAGTTGTAAGCGTTGATGGATTAGATGAAATTAAAAAATCAATTTTAAATTCTGTAAAAACTCAAGTAAGTGCAGAAGAATTTAAATTCTTTACACAGATTATCGATAATTCATTAAACAAACAAGCAATTTCTTCTCAATTTGAAGAAACGATGAATATTTTTCCTAACAAAACTTTAGCGCTTAAAGAATCTTGGAGCGATAGTCAAAAAATTGATCAAGGTCCAATGAAAGGAAATATTTCGATGAAGAGAACTTTAGCAAGTGTTGAGCCTGCAAATACGACAATTACTGTAAATGGAACGCAAAGTTTGAAAGGTAATGAGTCGCAGCAAGGTGTTACAATGTCTGCGAATAGTAGTGCGAATGTAGATGGAAAAATTTTGTTGGATACAAAATCTGGTTGGATCAACAAAGTTAATTTAACGAAAAAGGAAACATTAAAACGTACAGTAGAAGCGCAAGGTCAAAAACAAACGATGACTGAGTCGGTTACAACTGTCACAACAGTTAACTAAAATGAAAACAATTATTTGGATTATAATTTTAAGTATTATTTTCTTAACGATTTTTAGATTTTTAAGAAAAGTATTTGCAGTGAAAAAGGTTTTTCAAGAAGCAATTAATCAGCAAAGAAATGCTTATAATCAGAGCCAAAACTCAAATGATTCGTACAACGAATCGAAACCAAACACATCTTTCGACAAACCGAAATATAATATAGACGCCGAAACGGTGGATTACGAAATAATCGAAGAAAAAAAGGATGAAAAATAAAAAGAATTTACTCTACGTTCTTATCTCATTGCTGCTTTTTGCAGTGATTGCATTGGTGTATTGTTCACCAGTTTTATCGGGAAAATCTGTTATTCAGCCTGATATTATCAACTACAAGGGTAGTGCGCAAGAAATGTTGACGTATCAAGACAAAACAGGAGAAAATGTCTATTGGTCTGATGCGATGTTTGGTGGAATGCCAACCTATCAAACTGGTGCGAAATATAGTTTTGATATCATCAAAACCATTGATGGCGCATTCAGATTTTTACCGCGTCCAGCAGATTACATTTTCTTGTTGTTTACAGGATTTTTTATTCTTGGCTTAACGCTTTTCAAAAAGTGGCAATATGCTTTAGTCGGTGCAATTTTCTTTGCATTTGGTTCGTATTATTTCGAATTAATTGCAGCCGGACATAACGGAAAGCTACATACAATTGGGTATTTCGCGCCTTTGGTTGCTGGAATTCTTCTATTGTATCGCAAAAAATACATTGCAGGTTTTGTACTCACAACCTTGTTTATGGGATTGCAATTACAAGCCAATCACATTCAAATGACGTTCTATTTGTTTTTAGCGTTGTTGGTTTTTGCAATTGTTCAATTTATTGATAGTTTAAAGAAAAAAGAATTACCAGATTTCTTAAAATCATCTGCATTAGTAGTTGTCGCTGTAATTATTGCAGCAGGATTGAATGCAAATCGATTATTGTCAACTTACGAATATAGTAAAGAAACGACTCGTGGGAAATCTGAGATGACCTTGTTGAAAAAGAATTCGAACGGATTAGATCACGATTATATCACACAATGGAGTTATGGAAAATTAGAAACATTAAATCTTTTTATTCCAAATTTGATGGGGGGTGGTTCGCAAACGAATCCAGAAGATTTAAAGAATTATACATCAGAATTACAAAATACTCAATATAGTCTTGGTGAAGACGAGTTCAATCAGCAAGTTTTTCAAGCTGTGGCAAGTCAACCGAGAAGTGCATATTGGGGAGATCAGCCAGGAACTTCTGGTCCAGCTTATCAGGGAGCTGTAGTCGTTTTCTTGTTTATTATCGGAATGTTTATGGTACGTGGAAAATACGCGACCTATAAAAAATGGTTAGTTGGAGCAACGATTCTAAGTTTCATTTTGGCATGGGGTAAAAATTTACCATTCGTTACGAACTTATTTATTGATTATTTCCCGATGTATGATAAGTTTCGCGCTGTATCATCAATCTTGGTAATTGCCGAATTTACAATGCCTTTCTTAGCAATTTTGACTTTATATTATTTCTTTAATTCTGACGAATCAGATGAATTCAAAAAGAAAGTACTTTATATAGCTGGTGGTTCTACAGTTGGAATTTTAATTATATTCTTCTTATTCGGTGGAATGATTTTTCCATTTACATCAGAGAATGAAAAATTAATGACTGAACAATTAATCGGACAAATTCAGCAAGCAAATCCAAATGCAATCGGACTTTGGGATGGATTGATAAAACGATTAGATGAAGCATTAATTCAAGATAGAATTGCAATGTTTAAAGCGGATACAGTTCGCACATTGATTTTTGTTTTGTTCACAATGGCTTTGTTGTTGGCTTATTTATTCAAGTTTATCAAAAAACCAATTATCGTCATTTTAGCGATTGGTGCATTGGCTTTTATTGATGGATTTACGGTGAATAAAAGATATTTGAACGAAGATAATTTTGTATCTAAATACATTGTTGATAATCCTTTCCCAACGGAAATGTCGCCTCGTTTACAAACCGAAGCTCAGAACAACAATAATGTAGCACAAATTGCTTACAAAGTTCCGTTGAATAATTTATTATCGAACATATCAAAACAAGATAAATCACATTTCCGTGTTTACAATACGGTTTTGAGTACATTTAACGAAGCTGGAACTTCATATTTTGTTCCTTCGATTGGTGGTTAT
Organism: Empedobacter sp. GD03861; assembly: GCF_029840885.1. Taxonomy (NCBI): domain Bacteria; kingdom Pseudomonadati; phylum Bacteroidota; class Flavobacteriia; order Flavobacteriales; family Weeksellaceae; genus Empedobacter; species Empedobacter sp. GD03861. The sequence goes on along the minus strand of NZ_JAOCDJ010000012.1, from coordinate 3,465 downwards.
CATGCAGCGAAATTAGGGAAATACCAAGATGTTGTGGATATCTATTTTTCTCAAGATCCACAATTGAAAAAATACGGAATCAAAGATGAAACAGGTTTGATTAATGTATTGAATATGATGAATACGAAATACATTATTCATGGAAGTCCAACGGAACCCCAAGTACAGCAAAATCCTACAGCTTTTGGAAGTGCGTGGTTGGCTTCAAATATCAAATGGACAGAAAATGCAAATGATGAAATCTTAGCGATAAATTCTACACCAATTAATAACACTGTAATTTTACGTAAAGATTTGGTTGAGAATAAAAACATGAATGTTTCGGCAGATACTAATGCGAAAATTGAATTGGTTGATTATTCACCGATGAAAATGACGTATAAATCTTCTTCTAACGCAGATCAAATTGCTGTTTTCTCAGAAGTTTATTACCCACATGGATGGACTGCAACCGTTGATGGAAAAGAAGTTCCGATCGAAAAAGCGAATTATGTTTTGCGTGCAGTTCCTGTACAGAAAGGAAATCACACAATCGTGATGGAATTTAAACCACAAGTTATTTCTACTGGAAATATGATTGTGATTGTTTCGAATATTTTACTTTTAATCGTTGTGGCTGGAGGTATTTATTTGGGATATAAAAAATGTTCTACAAAAGAGAATTTAAACTTAGTCGCTGAAAAGGCTTAATTTTGGAATGAAAAAAATATTAATCATCACCTATTACTGGCCTCCTGCGGGAGGTCCTGGTGTTCAAAGATGGTTGAAATTCACAAAATATCTTCCTGAATTTGGATATGAAACCTATGTTTATATTCCAGAAAATCCTTCTTATCCAATTCTCGATGAAACTTTAGCCAAGGACATTAATCCAAAAGTTAAAATCATCAAGAATAAAATTTGGGAACCTTATCAGTTAGCAGAAAAACTGAATCCAAAGAATAAAGCTTATAAAGGTGGACATTTCGAGAAAAAAGAAAATCAATCTTTTATGTCGAAGTTGTCGGTTTTTGTAAGAGGGAATTTCTTTATTCCAGATGCACGTAAGTTTTGGGTAAATCCTTCTGCTGAATATTTAAAAAACTTTTTACAAAAAGAAAATATCGATACGATTGTAACTTCTGGTCCGCCTCATAGTCTTCATTTAATTGGCTTGAAGCTGAAAAAACAATTACCAAATCTCAAATGGTTGGCAGATTTTCGTGATCCATGGACTCAAATTAGTTATCACAAAGAATTGAAATTAACTTTTTGGGCTGCAAAAAAACACAAAGATTTGGAACGTGAAGTGATGCAAAAAGCAGATGTTGTTTTAGCAACAAGTTATGCTGATGGAGAAAATTTCAAGAAGATTGGTGCAAAACATGTAGAAGTAATTACAAATGGTTTTGAAGAAGTAAAACAACAAACAGAAAAAGATAGAAATCACTTTCATTTGACGTATTCTGGAGGTTTGGAAATGCTTCGAAATCCAATTGCTTTGTGGAAAGCTTTAGCCGAAATTAGCAACGAAAATCAATCGTTTCGAGAAGATTTTAAACTTGATTTTTATGGTTCTTTGGCTGATGACGTCAAACAAACAGTGATTGATGCAGGTTTAGAGAAAAACTTGGTTGCACATGGTTACGTTTCACATCAAGAGTCATTGAACGCTATTAATACAGCAAATGTTTTGATTTTGACCAACTTTGATAATGTTGCATCTAAAGGAATTATTCCTGGAAAGTTATTTGAATATATGGCGACTGGAAATCCTATTTTAGCAGTTGGTCCAGCAGATGCTGATGTTCAAAAAATACTGCATAAAACGAAAGCTGGCGATTATTTTAGCCATCAAGATGTTACTGAAATAAAATCTTTCATCCTTTCTATTTATAACCAATGGTTAAGAAATCCTCTTCAAAAATTTGAAACAAACGAAGACGAAGTTCAACAATTCAACCGTAAAAACTTAACTAAAAAGTTGGTTGACGTGGTAAATAATTTAAAAATAAATTAATACTATATTTGTAGAATAAAAATATTTATAGTAATTTCATCATAATTAACAACCTTATAATGAAATTACTATACTATTTTATCATTTTTATTGGTTGCATTGTATATGCACAGCCACAAATAAAAACTGACGCGACATTCAATTCTTCTAATTACTCCCAAACAAATTTCGAGTTATCTGATTACAATATAACTTACGATTACAAAGTTGTTCGTAATATAAAAAACCCGGAAAAAGCGAAAGCTGGTTTAGCACTTCTACAAATTGGTAAACGTTACAATAAATTCGTCGATTACAATAGAATTGGATCAGATTCTATAGACGAAAAACATAGTCATTTGGGAACAGTTAATGCAAATGATATTAATATTAGTATGGCTCAACGTTTCAAATCTGCCTTTAGATATCAAATTATTATCGATAAAGAAAAAGATCAATTGACTTTTGCAGATAAAATTTATCACGATTCATTTTTTTATAAAGAAACGTTACCAAAATTGGATTGGAAACTACTGAATGACATCAAACAAATATTGAATTATACTGCAAAAAAAGCGACTGTAAACTACGGTGGTAGAAAATGGACGGCTTGGTACACAGACGAAATCCCAATGAATGCTGGTCCGTATAAATTTTATGGTTTGCCTGGTCTTATTTTAGAAATTTATGATGATAAAGAACATTATCATTTTACAGCAAACGCTATCAACCAAAAACCTAAACAAATCTATTTAGCACAAGGTGAAAAAACACCTATAGAGGTTAAAAAAACAGAATTCTATAAAGCCGAAAAAGATTATCATGAAAATGCAGCTGAAAGGTTAAAAGGATATGCTCTTGACGAAAATAAGAAACCTATAACCAATTTGGGTGGAATGCCTTATAACCCTATTGAATTGGAGTAAGAATTTAACATATTCTATTTGTTTTTAATTACTTAACTTACAAAACGATTTGTTTTATTCATTTATTATTATTATTATTATTATTATTGATGTAATTAACGTTAATGAGGCAATTGTAGGTTGCAAACTATGATTGATTATTAAAAAACTAAATTACTTAAAAAATGAAAAAAATGTTATTAACAAGTGCTTTTGCACTTATCGGAACTTTTGCAATGGCAAATGAAACTAACACTACTACAGTTGTAGAAAAAGAATGTGATTTATTTAAATCAAGTACAGAATGTGGAGGTTATATAATGGCTTGCAAAGATAAAGACGCAACTTGGGATTTAGCAGCAATAAATGAAGCAGATAAAAAGCTATGTGAAATGGAAAAATTAATAGAATCTATTCCACCTGCAAATTAAAGTAATAATCTAATAAATTATGTAGATAATTAAATAAATATTATTTAGTTATCTACATTTATCGATACCATGAAAAAGCTATTATATATATTATTATTAATACCAATTATCTCTTTATGTCAATCATATGAATTTGTATATAATTACACAT